>JBDSZD010000329.1:0-1993 GCA_039925325.1 Sphingomicrobium sp. | reverse complement strand
ACGGTCCAGGTGTCCGGCTTGAATGATGCTTCCACGTTCACAGCAGTTTCCCGGCGAAGGCCGGGATCCAGGCCGCTGCTTGGCAGCGGTTCCTTCCGGCCGGTTATGAAGCGCTCCGCGCTCCTGGGCCCCGGCCTTCGCCGGGGAACACTCAAAATCAACCACCCCCAACAAAATGGACGATTTCGTAATCGTCGCCATCCTCGACCTTAACCTCGCCCAGCGTGGACTTGGGGACCAGTTCGAGATTGCGCTCCACGCCGACCCGCAGTGGGTCCAGGCCAAGTTCGATCACCAGCTCCGCTATGCTGATCCCGGCGTTCACCCGGCGGTGCTCGCCGTTGACCTGAACGGATAGAGTGTCATCGAGGCTCATTGACGCCGCAGATAGGCAGCGTCACGCCCAACCGCAATTGCTGAGGAGAGTAATATGCGTATCGTTGCGGCCTTTGCTTTATGCCTGTCCTCCGCCGCAGCGGCACAGTCCGCACCCAAATCACCGACCATGCAGGTGGTTGGTCGCCACCTTTACACCGCCGCCGGTGAGCGGGTGATCCTGCGCGGATTCAATGAAATGTTTGGTTTTTCCAAGAACCCGCGCGGTACCGGCATCATCGGGGAGATCGCCAAAACAGGCGCAAATGGCCTGCGCATCGTCACCACCGCTAATTCGAAACCAGACGACATCGACGCGGCGGTCGCAAGCTCCATCGCCCACGGCATGATCCCGATGATCGAATGCCACAGCGCCACCGGCAAGTGGGAGAAACTCGGCGACTGCGTGAACTACTGGCTCCAGCCTGAGCTGGTCGCGCTGGCGAGGAAGCATGAGCGCTGGCTGCTGCTCAACATCGCCAACGAGGCCGGCAATATCGTCAGCCGCAAGGACTTCGTCGGCGGCTACAGCAGCGCCATCCAGCGCCTGCGCGCCGTCGGCATCCGCGTGCCTTTGATCATCGACGGCACCAAATGGGGCCAGGAATATGACATCCTGCTGGACGAGGCTGACACGTTCACCGCCGCCGACCCGCTGCGTAACGTCATGGTCTCCGCCCATGCTTATTGGATCGGCAGCGAGGAGGAGCGGAAGGCCCATTATCGCACCATCATCCGCCGCGTGACAGCCGAGAAGATCCCGTTCGTAATGGCCGAAGGCCCGCAGCCCGCGGGGTTCAACTGCACGGCCTCGCCCTATCAATGGGCGATGACCGAGCTGAACAAGGCCGAGATCGGCTGGATCACCTGGTCCTGGGGCATGATGCCGAACGGCGATTGCAAGGATAACAGCGCCTTCGACGTCACCCGAGACGGCAAGTTCGGCAATTGGAAAACGGAGTTCGGACGGCAGGTCGCGTTTGCACATCCGGCCAGCGTCGGGCGGACCTCTCGCAGGCCCTGCTCGATCCCGAATGCCGGGAGAAATTGCGTGCGGTCTTCGCTCCGCAGAAACTAACGGGTAAGGGGTAGCGCATGGCAAAAACCATCTTCGTTCTGAATGGCCCCAACCTCAACCGACTCGGAAAGCGCGAGCCTGAGATTTATGGCACCCAGACGCTCGATGACATCGCCGACATGATTTTGGCGCGGGCCGAAGAGCTCGGCTTCACCGCCGACATCCGCCAGTCGAACCACGAGGGACATCTGATCGACTGGCTGCACGAGGCGGAGGACAGCGGCACGGCGGCCGTGATCATCAACCCCGGTGGCTACAGCCACACGTCCGTGGCGCTGCATGACGCGGTGAAGTCCATTCAAACGCCGGTGATCGAAGTGCATTTGAGCGATCCCGACACGCGGGAATCGTTCCGCCACACCGATTTTGTCGCCATGGCCGCCACGCATGTGATCAAGGGCGAGGGCGCTCGGGGCTATCTGTCGGCACTGGACGTCGCCGCCCGGCTCTGCAAGTAGCCGCGCACGACGCCCATTGGGCAGCAGGATCAACAAGGGAAGCAAGCAATGGCCGATTCCGCCGAAGGCGCACAGGAGGGTG
>JBDSZD010000328.1:0-10019 GCA_039925325.1 Sphingomicrobium sp. | reverse complement strand
TTGCAAGGTTTTTTGCATGGGTTGCTGCGTCCTGGTGAAAAGGTTGGGTGGGCGGAAAATTTCTTTTGAGCATCAGCAGATGCTGGAGGTTCTGTCAAAGGGATGTGGCAGGCTAGCGAGGTCGCTGGGTCCTCCCCGCATCAAGGGGCGCTTTTGGTATCGCGACGACATGCGGGGTTTTAATTATGAGCAACGCGTGGCTCGCCTGGCTGGGCTGCTGGACGCAATTCTTGCCACCCGCAACGAAGTGGAGCCTCCCGCTTTCTATGCGGGAGCCGTGCCGATCTTGGAGCACATCCCCGACTTTGCTCACGAAAACTCCGCCGACGTGGTGGCATCATGTTGAAGCCCTCGATCCCTTCAATGTGCTCGTGAACTATTGGTGGGATCTGACCGGTAAGCCCTGGCGCGGTTCGCCTTTCAAGGTGCTGATGCACGCGATCATGAGCATTCGCGACCTTCCAAACCGAGAACGCGAAATCTGGCGCGCCTGGTTCGACCATTATGTCTTCGGCGCTGGCCATGACGCCGTCGCGCATCTGCCCCCGCAAGGGCGAGGGGCGCTTAGGGAAACGACGCCGGAAATGGCCAAGATCATCAAGGCCTTCCTGATGGACGACCTTAAGCGATAGGTTTGACCGGCGGTCGCGCTTCCTCCGCTTTGCAATAACGGTCGATGAATTCCTGATGGCTTGGCATTTGCGTAAGATTGTTTTTCATCGCGGCCGCAATCCTCGCCATACGGCTGTCCAGTTCGGGGTCAGGGATCATGTCGGCGATCGGATGATGGCGCTGCGGTATAACATTCTGTCCGAGCAAAACGGCCAGCCAGCTTGTCTCGCTGAATAATTCATTGTCGTGGCGATACAGGCGCGCATTTTCCTTGAAGATGGCAATTCGCTGCTCAAGCGTCGCGGGGATGGGCATTGTGCGGCAGTAATTCCAGAACGGACTGTCGTCGCGCTCGGTCGCTTTGTAATGAAGGATGATGAAGTCGCGTATCTGTTCGTATTCCAGCATCGTCCGCCGATTGTAATAATCGATGTCATGCTGATTGAATGCCTTATCGGGAAAGTTCGTCATCAGTCGCGCGACTGCGGATTGGACGAGGTGGATGGAGGTCGATTCCAGCGGCTCGAGAAAGCCTGAGGCCAGGCCCATCGAAACGACATTCTTAAACCACGGTTTGCGTCGCATTCCGGCCTTGAATTTTAGAAAATTAGGGTCGGAGATTGGTTGGCCGTCGAGATCCGCGTTGAGACTCTCCAGTGCATCTTCGTCACTGATAAAATTGCTGCAATAAACGTGACCGTTGCCGGTCCGCGACTGCAACGGAATTCGCCATTGCCACCCCGCTGCCTTGGCCGTCGACCGCGTGTACGGAACAGGTTCCTCGATCTTCTCGCAAGCCCTCGCCACCGCCCGGTCGCAGGGAAGATAGGCACTCCAGTCCTCGAACCCCGACTTCAGCGTTTGTTCGATAAGAAGGCCGCGGAAGCCGGAACAGTCGATGAATAGGTCGCCCGCGACTATTTCGCCGCTTTCCAGCGTGACGCTTTCGACATGACCGGTTTCGCCAGTCTGTTGAACGCTCACGATCTTGCCTTCGGTGCGCGTTACGCCACCGGCTTGGGCAATTTCTCTGAGATATCGTGCATAAAGCGAGGCGTCATACTGAAACGCGTAAACGATCCCGCTCAAGGGCGTATTGGGCTTCGCCGTGTCGGGACGCTGGAACCGCCCCTGGCGGGCGGCAAGGATCGCCAGGCTATAATCGTCGAGCGGCGGGGCTTTCCCGGACTTGGCATAGCGGAGCCAGAAATGGTGGAAGTGCAACCCTTCCATGTCCTGGCCGTAAGTGCCGAAGGGATGAATATAGCGGTCGCCGAGTCGGCCCCAGTTCACGAACTCGATGCCGAGTTTGAACGTCGCGTTGGTGCGCCGGACGAAATCATTCTCGTCGAGCTCGAGCAGCCGATTGTAATAGAGGATGTGGGGGATCGTCGCTTCCCCGACGCCGACCGTTCCGATCGCTTCGGACTCAATGAGGCGGATTTTGATGTCGTCGTCCCGCAAGATTTTCGCCATGCCGGCCGCCGCCATCCAGCCGGCGGTTCCGCCGCCGACGATGACAATGTTGCGGATCTTGAGGTCCGTCGATCCCGGCGCACTTTCGGTTTCGCTCAATGGACTTCTGCCGGGCAATAACGAGCTATGAACTGTTCGTGGGTCGATGCCTGATCAGCCGCTTGTTCCATTGCCCGGCGCATCGACTCGATGCTTTCTGTTACCTCATGGTGGGGAAGGTTGGACACGATCGGGTCGAGGCACTTCGGCGTGATGCCTTGGCCGAGCATGACCGCTACCCAGCTCGGGCGCGTGAACAATTCTTCCTCGTACCGGAAAATACGGCTGGCCTCGTGAAACAGCTCGATCTTATACTTGAGGCTGTCGGGAATGCTCATCGCACTGCAATATTGCCAGAACGGGCTGTCGTCGCGCTGGGTGGCGGAAAAATGCAGGATGATGAAGTCGCGAACTTGCTCAAATTCCGTTCGCATGTGACGATTATATTCGTCGCGGACAATCTGTGGCGTGCCGACCGTCGAGAATAATGAGATGAAGCGACTGATCCCCTCTTGGATCAGATAGATGGACGTGGATTCAAGCGGTTCGAGGAAACCAGCGGATAATCCGATCGCTATACAATTACCGGTCCAGAAGTCGCGTCGATGTCCGGCGGTAAAGCGGATCTGCCGGGGCGTCCCGAGTGCTTCGCCATCCAAGCCATCCATCAAGATCGAAGTCGCCTCGTCGTCGCTGATAAACTCACGGCAATAGATATGACCATTCCCCGTGCGTTGCTGGGTCGGAATGCGCCATTGCCAGCCCGAAATCTTAGCAGTCGAACGCGTGTAGGGTGTCAACGGGCCGGAATGGCTGCATGGCACCGCAAGCGCCGAGTTGCACGGCAACCAGTGGCTCCAGTCGATAAAAGGAACCCCCAGCGTATTTTCGGAAAGTAGCGCTCGAAAGCCGGTGCAGTCGAAGAAAAAGTCGCCCCTGACTGTCATTCCAGTATCGAGTATTAGGGCTTCGATGAAGCCGGTTTCACCTGCTTGCTGTACCTGTTCGATCTTGCCTTCGATCCGCCGGACGCCGCGGGCCTCGGCATATTTTCGGAGGAATCGAGCGTAGAGCGTCGCATCGAAATGATAGGCATAGCGAACGTGAGACAGCACGGACCGCGGATTGGGGTCGGGCAAGGCGAACTTGTTCCGCTTTGCTAGGACTGAACACAAACTGTAGTTTTCGATCGGTTGGCCACTGCCCGCAGTGCGACTGTGCAGCCAGAAATTGTGGAAGTCGATTCCCTTCATATCGACGCCGTGCTGGCCGAACGGGTGAATGTAGCGGTCCCCCTTGCGTCCCCAGTCGACGAATTCGATCCCCAGCTTGAAGGTGGCATTGGTGGCCTTCATGAACTCAACTTCATCTAGGCCGAGTATCCGGTTGAAATTGATGATGTCGGGAATGGTCGCTTCGCCAACACCGATCGTGCCGATCTGGTCTGACTCGACCAGCGTGATCGTAACATCCTTCGGGTCGAGTAAGCTGGAAAGTGCGGCCGCGGTCATCCAGCCGGCCGAACCGCCTCCGACGATGACGATGTCTTTCAGTCTGGGTTGCATCGCCTAAAGCCTGTTCTGTGTCAGATAGCGTGACAGTTCGGCCATGTAGGTAGCGTGGCTCGGCAAGCTCGCGACGGCTTTCTCTACGTCTCGCTTCATCCTTGCAAGGAAACCCTGAACCCGATCGCGCGGTGCCCGGTCGGCCATCCGGTCGTGCCGGGCCGGACCCCGGCCCATGCCAAAATGCAATATTGTCCAATCCTCAGGATTAAAGGGCTCAAGGTCGTAGGAAACTAGCAGTCCGCGATCCTGAAACAACTCGATCTTGCGGGCAAATTTCTCGTTGGTGGGTTCAGCTCGGACGGCCTGCCAATATGGCGTGTCCGGGAAGTGGTCCGTCTCCAATATGGCGCGGGTAAAAAGTTCGGCGTGTTCATGATCTTCGGCGGACTGACGGTTGTACTCACGCCGCTCTATCGACATGTCCGTCGAAGACGGGATCAGCGACATGAGGCGCTCGACGTCTCGCTCCAGCAGCAGCAGGGGCGCAGTGCTAAGCGGCTCCACGACGTACGCGGCTTGGCCGATTGCAACGCAATTGCCACACCACGCATCGCTACGTCGGCCGAGCGTGATTTCGCAGGTTCGCTCGGCACCATCCGGATGTTCCTGAAGTGCGTCGGCAGTGGAATCCGGATGATAGACGGTCAAGCGGGCCCGCCGACCCCGCAGCGGGGTTTCCGAGCGCCATCCGAAGCTTGTGGGGCTAACCGTCCGCATGGGGGCGCCAAGCTGCGCCGATGGGGAATGGCTAATCGCGGCGCCCAGCTTGCGCCTGGCTGCAAACGACGAACCAACTCGCGACACGACCAGCGCATCGGGGCCAGTACAGTCGACGAACAGATCCCCTGCAATCCTTTCGCCACTGGCGAGGAGAATGGCTGCGATGCCAGATTCGTCTCGTTCGATCTCTAGGGTTGTAGCATTAACGATGCGGACGCGACCCCTGTCCGTGCAGGCATCGAACAGGCCTCCGTAGGACATAGCGTCGAATTGATAGCCATATTCGCTGCGCGATAGCGGCTCTTGCCCCGCTCCTGGTTTCTGCGGCGGGTGCACAAAGGCGCCTTTGCGAGCAGCTGCTGCGGCGGCGAGAAAGGGCTCCAGTTGGGCGACGCCCTGCTGAACAACATAATGGTGAAACATCACGCCGTCGATGATCGGCAACGGCAGTTGGAAACATTGAATCCACGACCGGCTGCCGCTCGCCCAATGGTCGTATTTCGTACCCCAGGAAAAAGCTGTGTCGCTCTCAAGCACCAGCTTCGGCTCCTCCAACCCCGCAGATCGGTTAAATGCGTAGGCAGTAGGACCGGCGACACTGCCGTAAAACAGGTCCGTGCCGGACGTGTCTCCTAATTGCACAAAGGTGATCCCGATCGTTGCCGGCAGTTGTCGGGACAGCATTGCGACCGTGATGTGCGCCGCCAGGCCGCCACCGCATATCACTATATTTTCGATTGGTGTTGCGCCCGTTCTCGCTTGTCGCATGTCGAATCTATCGTGCGTCGACGGCAACGCTTTGAAGCGTCGCGGCCGCACCGATTTGCCTGATGAAGTCAGCGTGGTCTGGGGTTTCACGCACTGCCGCCGATACGTTAGCACGAATTGCCGAAGCATTGCTGACGAGATCGTTGTCGCTGACGGCGTCCACCCTTCGATCGTAGCCCCCAGGAACTAAATTTTGGCCCAGCATAACGGCTATCCAACTCGGGGGCAGAAACAAGCCGAACTCGTACTTTATGATGTAGCCACGCGTCGTCCAGGCACTGATTTTTTCTTGCAGGCTTTCGGGCAGCGTCATGCTCCGGAAGTAGCGCCACATTTCGCTGTCATCCCGTTGCGTCGCTACGTAGTGAAGCAAAAGGAAGTCTCGCACCCGTTCGAAATGCAGGGCCATGCGCCTGTTGTATTCATCGATGTCCGATTGACGGAAAGCCTTGTCCGGGAACAGGTGGATCAGCTCGGTAATACCGTCTTGGATCAGGTGAATGGACGTGGATTCCAAAGGCTCCAGGAATCCTCCCGAAAGTCCGATCGCAACTACGTTCTTGTTCCACAGCATTCGCCGGCGGCCCGTCGTGAAACGCAACGGCTTGGGATCCGCGATCTTGGGAGCATCGAGATTATCGAGCAATTCGCGTTCAGCATCATCGTCCGAGATGAAGTCGCTGCAATAAACGTAACCGTTACCAACCCGCTGCTGCAGGGGAATTCGCCACTGCCATCCCGACTTCCGCGCGGTCGCGCGCGTGAAGGGACCAAGCCGCCCACGGCTTTCAGTCGGGACTGCAATCGCGCGGTTGCACGGAAGCCAGTTGCTCCAGTCGTCGTAACCCGTCTGGAGCGCTTGCTCGATCAGTAATCCACGAAATCCAGAACAATCGATGAAAAGGTCGGCGCTGACCACAGCGCCAGTGTCCAGTTGGACTGAATCAACAAAGCCCGTTTCGGAGTTCAGGTTCGTTCCGACGATCTTGCCTTCCGTTCGAGTCACGCCCTTGCCCTCGGAATAGCGCCGGAGAAATTTTGCATAAAGCGATGCGTCGAATTGATAGGCATAGCCGAAGGTCGATTCGACCTTGGAAAGGTCGTCGGAGGGACGGCGGAAGCGGTTCCTTTCTGCGGCCATGATCGGAAAAGAATATTCGTCGAGACGGGAGGCATCGCCTTGCGCCTTCATTCTCAGCCAATGATGGTAAAACGGAACTTCGTTAACGATTGGCCCGAAATCTCCGAACGGATGAATGTACCGATCGCCAATCCGCCCCCAATCGCAAAACTCGATACCGAGTTTGAATGTCGCCTCCGTTTCCCTCATGAACTCGGGTTCGTTGATGTTCAGCGTGTTATTGAAGGAGCGGATGTGCGGGAGCGTTGCCTCGCCCACTCCAACAGTGCCGATTTCCTCCGACTCAATGAGCCGAATCGACACGGGTAATCCCTGAAGTTTTTGAGACAAACCGGCGGCCGTCATCCATCCGGCCGTGCCGCCGCCCACTATGCAAACGGTCTCGATTTCGGCAGGTGGCATCGGCGTTCCCTGGTGGCCTCGTCAATGATCTGCGAAGCAGTCACCGCAGGAACTCCGCAGGGGCGCCATAGGAACGCTTAGCCGTTTGGTCGAGCCCAATCCGTTGCCCAGAAATCACAGTTTTCGGACCACTTTGAAAAATGGCGCTCGCGAACGGGATCCCAATATTGCCACCCCGTTTTCTTGCGGTTATGCAGGATAGGAATTTGTCTGCTTATACCGAATTCCCCTGAATAAACCGACGTTTCTGAGATGCCCCGTTATTAATGAGAGGCGTCCTGAGGTCGGGATATTGAGGGCTGCTGAAAGAAGTTTCGCTTGGGGAGGATGCATCGTGAAATCTAATTCGAATCGTACCGCGCATTGGTCTGGAAAGACCCTGTTGCTCGCAACGTCCGCGCTGTCGTTGACGATGCTGCCGGCGGCAGCCCTGGCGCAGACTGCGGGGGCGGTCGCGACGGATAATCAGGACGTTGAAGCGGCGCCGGATACGGAAGCGCCAACTGATGCCAACGCAATTGTCATCACTGGCATTCGCCGCGCCCTTGCCACCGCGAAGGAGCGCAAGCGCGCCGCAGACACCGTCGTGGACTCAATCACTGCATCTGACATTTCAACGCTGCCGGATCTTTCCGTCGCCGAAGCACTGGGCCGTATTCCTGGCCTGACTGTTTCGCGTTTCCCGACCGGCGGCGCGAGCCCCGACTTTCCGTCGCCCGAAGGGCGCGGCAACCTCATCCGCGGTATTGGATACACCCGTTCGGAATTCAACGGCCGTGATGCATTCAGCGCCAACGGCGGCCGCGCGCTCGATTGGTCGTCGATTCCTCCGGAACTCGTCGGCGGCGTCGACGTCTATAAGAATCAGACTGCCGACCTCATCGAAGGCGGCATCGGCGGAACCATCAACCTTCGCACGCTGGAACCGTTTGATCGCAAGGGCCGCGTCATCGCTGCTGCGGTCGACTGGACTTACTCCGACTTGCGCAAGGCTTGGGCACCGTCAGGCAGCCTCACGGTCGGCAATCGTTGGCAGACCGAAGCTGGCGAGTTCGGCCTGATGGCCGGCTACGCGCGCTCGCAGCTGGATTCGCGTATTCACGGCTGGCAGCAGAGTGCGCCGACGCCGCGTGTCCTTGTTGCCGGCGCAATACCGTCTACGAACTTCACGGGTGGCGCGAGAATCAACGAATTTACTGGGGTCGACGCCAGCCGGATTATCGGTGCGACGACCGGCTTCCAAATGCGGACCAATGACATCGATCGCGACCGCACTAGCTATTATGGTGCCGCCCAGTGGCAGAACGACGGCATCAAAGCGACGTTCAAATATGTGAACGTCCAAAACGACATCGACAGTACCGAACGAACGTTTGAATGGTGGCCCGATCACGACCCGGGAGCGACAATGTCGGTCAGCAATTTGGTCGTCAATCCGAACTTCAGCACCGCCGGGACCAGCCTTTGCAACGGCGCTGGCGGTTTCCCGTCAAATCCAGGCGATTGTGAAACCTTGATCCCAATCGGCGGTGGTCTGATGGAATCGGGCCTGGTTTCGAACGTCAATGATTCATGGACCGGCGTTAATGGCAATGCCATTGGATCGCTTGGAATCGGGAAGCAGGAAAGGACGAAGACCAAGGATCTCAGCCTGAACGTCCAGTGGGATGCCACGGAACGCCTCACGGTCAACGTTGACGGACACCGGACCAGGTCGAGCGCCAAGTTTATGGAGTTGTGGGGCGGCCTCAACACTTGGGCGTCGCATCAGATCAACCAGGACCTCGATCACCCGACGATCGAATTCTTCATTCCAGCGGGCAACCGTTTCAATCCCGGCAACACGCGTTTTGCCAGCGACACCGCGGCCAACCCTATTCCAACTCCAACCAGCCTGGCCGATCTCAACGGGGCGAACTGGATTTATTCCGCCGACCGGTTCCAGGTCGGTACCGGCAAGCTGTATGCTATCCGGGGTGACGTTAACTACGATCTTACTGGCGGCGACGGAGCTGCATCCTGGTTCAAGGATGTGAAGTTCGGGGCGCGTTATGCTGAGCGTAGTCAGAGGAATGCCGAGATGGGCCTGAACTGGGGCGCGATTGCTCCGGCGTGGGCCGGTGGTTACGGAATTATCGGGACGTTCCAGCAACCGGCGCAGGCCGCAGAAGGAATTGACTTCAGCGACTTCTTCCGCGGCGGTGTCGTTCAAGGCAACAACACGGTTTTCCCGTTCATTAACGAGAATCTGCTCAACAACTACAGCTCCTTCCGGCAATATTTGCTGGGGGAACCGCAAATTGGCACCAATCATCCGTGGGCGCCGCGCGGCTCCGACGACGGATCGGCGTTCGGCTCGCCGAACTTCAATCCTCAGGACATCTCGGACATCACCGAGACGACCAAGAACGCCTATTTGCGCGTCGACTTCGGCAACAATTTCGACAATGGTATGTCGATCGACGGCAATATCGGGGTGCGGTATTCTCGCACTGGATTGAATTCTACTGGCTTCAGGGCTTACCGTCCCTTGCCTGCGGACGCAGTGCAGCCGACGTTTGTGAACGGCCCAGCCTGCGTTGCTCCGGCAGCACCGTGCGTACGGGTGAGAACGGACGATGCGGAAAGCCGCGACGATATCCGCGATTTCGTGCCTGGAGCCGCGATTTACGCAGCCCAGGCTCCGCTTGAGACCGACTTCAAGTCTACCGACGTAAAATGGTTGCCGTCGTTCAACATGAAGTGGGGACTCAATAAGGACATGCTCGTCCGCTTTGCGGCCAGCAAAGGCCTGAGCCGTCCGAACGTGCAGGATCTTCGTGGATCGCAGGAATATGTTGTGACCACGACGCGTCTGAACTTTGCGCCGATTACGGATCGTACCAACCCGCTGTTCGGAATCGACCGCGGCGCTCAGAACATCAGCGTCAACGAAATCCGGGTCGGCCGCGGTAACCCGCAGTTGAAGCCGACAACGGCCTGGAATTACGATCTGTCCTACGAATATTACTTCAAGGGCGGGTATTTTTCGGCCGCGACGTTCCTGAAAAAAATCAAAAATGTACAGGTCAACGGCGACCTGTCGCTCGGAACCGAGACAATCGGTGGCAGGGAGATCCCGGTAATTTACAGTGGGCCGATCAACCAGGCGAAGGCTAATGTTAAAGGGTTTGAAGTCGCCTATCAGCAGTTCTACGACTTCTTGCCCGGCTTGCTCGGCAATCTCGGCCTGCAGGCGAACTATACCTTCATCAAAGCCAAGACGACGCCACCGTCAAACGGCGCCGACGCCG
>JBDSZD010000327.1:0-16932 GCA_039925325.1 Sphingomicrobium sp. | reverse complement strand
CCCGATCCACCTCGGGCATGGCCGCGAAGCGCTCAGGCTCAAGCTGGGCCGCGCAACCCGTGACCAGCACGCGCGCATCCGGCCGCGCCTTCTTCGCCCGCCGGATCGCCTGACGCGATTGACGCACTGCTTCGGCGGTGACCGCACAGCTGTTGACGATGGTCCACGCCTCGCCTGCGGGAGCAAGCGCCTTCATCGACTCGCTCTCGGCGAAGTTCAGCCGGCAGCCGAGCGTTATCGCCTCGACGCTCATGCGAAGGCTTCGAGATCGAGCTCGCCTGAAAAGACGTGCGCGGCGGGTCCGCGCATCCGGATCGTGCCACCGGGTTCCCAGTCGATGGTCAGCGTGCCGCCAGGCATGTGCACCTTGACCGGGGACTGGGTGCGCTTCGATACGATCGCCGCGACCGCAGTCGCGCAGGCACCGGTCCCGCAAGCGCGTGTCAATCCGGCGCCGCGCTCCCACGTCCGCAGCTCGATGCCGTCGAGATCGACCACGGCCACGTTGACGTTGATTCGGTCCGGAAAGGCCGGATCATTCTCGATGGTCGGTCCAAGCGCCTCCAGCGGCACGGACTCCAGCCGATCGACGAAGAACACCAGATGCGGGTTGCCGACGTTCACCGCCATCGGCGCTTCGAGTTGATCCCAGGCCATCGGCAACGCGGCGGTGTCCATCGGATAGGCCAGCGGGATCTGCTCCCAGCTGAAAGCAGGCTCGCCGATTGTCACTTCGACCTCGCCACCGTCCGCGGCTCCATCGATCACGCCACCTGACGTTTCGATCGTTCCGGCGCCGGTCAAAGCAACCACGCAGCGCGAGGCGTTTCCGCAGCTTTCGACCTCGCCGCCATCCGAATTCCAGATTCGCATCCTGAGGTCGGCGACTTGCGAACGCTCGAGCACAATCAGCTGGTCGCAACCGACTCCGGTGCGCCGGTCGGCGATGGCACGGGCGAGCGCTTGAGTAAGCTCGAACGGCCGTTCACGCGCATCGACAATCACGAAGTCATTGCCGAGACCGTGCATCTTGTGGAATTGCCGCTTCATCGTGTCGTCGCGCACTTAGGGAGCGGTGGGGGGAGTGTCCACCGCTTGCGCCGTCATTGCGAGCGGAGCGAAGCAATCCAGCGAACGTTCGCATGATCTGGATTGCTTCGTCGCTGCGCTTCTCGCAATGACGGACCATAGGAGTTTCGAATGCCCAGAGCAGCGACCGAGATCATGCAGGACATCCTTTTCGCGGCCGTCGTGGACGCCATCGGTGCGTTGAAGACCGCGTCCAAGGGCGTTCCGAATACGATGATGCGCGATATCCAGGCGCTGCATCCCAATACGACGTTCGCCGATCTTCCCAAGGAATTGCAAACTGCGCTCGGGATCAGCGTTCGGGCGGCTTTCACAAAGCTGCTCAAGGAAGGCTATTCCGTCGCGCCGACCAGCACGGTCCCGCAACGGCCCGCCAGCCCGATCCCCAATCGCGGGTTCGAGCGTAGCCGCCCGGGCGATCCGCGCGGCCGTCCGCCCCGCAACGATCGGCCGCGCGGCGATCGTCCCGGCGGCGCTCGGCCAGGCGGGCGACCCGGGGGCAAACCCGGTGGTGAGAAGCCGGGGGGTAGCAAGCCCGGCGGTGGAAAACCGTCTGGCGGTTGAAGTAAGCGGCGCAATAGGTTAAGCGCCGCCTCGTCGTTTTCGACAAACATGATGATCGGTGCCCATGGGTGCACGCTGGCCGGCGAGGTTTCGCCCGCCGGCGCGTTTTTCGTTTGAGCCCTGACCATCGCGGGAGAATGGAATGTTCGACAGTCTGAGCGATCGGCTCGGCGGTGTGTTCGACAAGCTTCGCGGGCGCGGCGCGCTCAGCGAGGCCGACGTGCGGGCTGCGATGCGCGAAGTGCGCGTGGCCTTGCTCGAGGCCGACGTTGCGCTGCCTGTTGCTCGCGATTTTGTCGTCCAGGTTACCGAGCGCGCGGTCGGGCAGGAAGTCCTGCGCTCGGTCACGCCGGGCCAGATGGTCGTCAAATATGTCCACGACGCGCTGGTCGAGATGCTCGGCTCCGAAACCGCCGAGCTGCGCACGGATGTAACTCCGCCCGCTGTCGTAATGATGGTCGGGCTCCAGGGCTCCGGCAAGACTACGACGACGGCAAAGCTCGCCAAGCGACTGACCGAAAAGGACCGCAAGCGCGTCCTGATGGCGTCGCTCGACGTCGCCCGCCCGGCTGCACAGGAGCAACTTGCGGTGCTTGGGCGGCAGGCGAAGGTCGACACGCTTCCAATCGTCGCCGGTCAGCAGCCGGTCGAGATCGCCAAGCGCGCGATCCAGTCGGCCAAATTGCAGGCCTATGACGTAGTCCTGCTCGATACCGCTGGACGCTTACACGTCGACGATGCGCTGATGGGTGAAATGAAGGCGGTCGCGGCTGCATCCGGCCCGGTCGAGATCCTGCTGGTGGTCGACAGCCTGACCGGACAGGACGCCGTCAACGTCGCCAAGGGCTTTGCAGAGCAGGTCGATATCACCGGCGTTGTGCTGACACGCATGGACGGCGATGCCCGCGGTGGCGCGGCTTTGTCGATGCGCGCGGTTACCGGCAAGCCGATCAAGTTTGCCGGTGTCGGCGAAGGGCTCGACGCGATTGAGCCGTTCCATCCGCAACGCGTCGCTGGCCGGATCCTCGGCATGGGCGACGTCGTCAGCCTGGTCGAACGGGCGGCGGAGACCATCCAGGTCGAGGACGCCGAGAAGCTCGCGGCCAAGATGGCCAAGGGCAAGTTCGATCTCGACGATCTGCGCATGCAGCTGGCGCAAATGCAGCGCATGGGCGGAATGAGCGCGCTCGCCGGCATGATGCCGGGCCTGAAGGGCATGAAGGGCGCGATGGACAAGGCGCAGGACGGCAAGGCGCTGGTGCATATGGAGGCCATGCTGTCGTCGATGACGGCCAAGGAACGCGCGCGTCCCGACGTGATCAACGCCAAGCGCAAGATCCGCATCGCCAAGGGCAGCGGAACGACCGTTCAGGAGATCAACAAGCTGCTCAAGATGCACCAGGAAATGGAAAGCGTTATGAAGCGGCTCAAGAAGATGGGCGGACTCGGCAAGCTCGCGGCGATGTTCGGGAAGGGCGGGCTGGAAGGCGCGCTCGGCGGGATAAGTCCGGGGGCGCTCCCTCCGGGCGGGCTTCCAGGCCTCGGGGGCGGACCGGCATTCAATCTTCCACCAGGTTTCGACAAATTCTCAAAAAAATAAGCGAACACATTGAAAGGAATATCTAAATGGCATTATCCATTCGTCTTGCCCGGGGCGGCGCCAAGAAGCGGCCGTACTACCGCATCGTCGTCGCGGACAGCCGCGCTCCCCGCGATGGCCGTTTCATCGAGAAGCTCGGCATTTATAACCCACTGCTTGCAAAGGATTCGCCCGATCGGGTGAAACTGGACGGCGAGCGCATCACGCACTGGCTGTCGGTTGGCGCCCAGCCTTCGGACCGCGTTCTGCGCTTTCTCGATGCCGCTGGCTTGAAGGAGCGCCCCGCGCGCAACAACCCGAACAAGGGCCAGCCGGGCGAAAAGGCCAAGGAGCGCGTCGAGGAGCGTGCGACCAAGCTGGCTGCGGCGGAAGAAGCGGCTGCGGTCGCTGCCGCTGCTCCGCCGGTCGAAGAAGCTCCGGCCGAGGAGGCCATGACGGAAGAAGCCCCCGCCGAGGAAGTTGCCGCAGAGGAAGCTACTCCGGCCGAGCAAGCTGCGCCAGCCGCTGAAGAGCCTGCCGCCGAGGAGACTGCTCCGGTTGCGAAAGACGCTGCTGCAGCCGAGGAAGCCGAGGCTCCGGCCGAAGAGGGCGAGTCCACAACCGAGCCCGCCGAAGGTGCCGACGAAGCCGCTCCCGCAAGTGCTGACTCTCCCGAAGCGGCCGAAGGAAGTGCTGACGGTGAGTCCGCGTCCGAACCGGCCGAAGGCGCGGCGGATGCTCCCGCGATCGACGAAGCCGAGAAGGCCGAATAATCGTGACCGAGCCGGTGGCTGGCGTTGAGCGCGTTGCGCTTGCGGCCGTCGCCGGCGCCCACGGTGTGAAGGGCGAGGTCCGCCTCAAGCTGTTCACGGACAGCTCGGCGAATCTTGCCGTTCACGCGACGTTGCTGGTCGGCGGCTTGCCGCGCCGGCTGATCACTGTGCGCGAAGGCGGCAAGACGGCGGTCGCGCGATTCGAAGGGGTCGCCGACCGTAGCGCCGCGGAAGCATTGCGCGGATCGCTGGTGGAGGTCGATCGCGACGCTTTGCCTGCGCTTGAGGAAGGCGAATATTATCATTCCGACCTGGTTGGATTGCCCTGTTTCGATGCCGACGGCCGTCAGCTTGGAACAGTCGTCGAGGTTGAAAACTTTGGGGCCGGCGACCTGCTCGAGGTCGAAACAGAAGCCGGTCGCCGGTCACTCATTCCATTCCGGGCCGGCATTGCCGACCTCAACGCCGGCCGAATCGTGCTGGATCCAGACTTTCTGGCCTAAGCGCTTTGGGCCCCGACGGGCTCTCGCAGCAACGGGCGTTCCTTTGCGAGATCGTTCCTGATGGTCGTAGCCGCGACGCCGCCTTCACCCACCGCGTGGCTGATCTGGTCGAGCCCGAGTACCACGTCGCCGGCGGCGTAGAGTCCCGGAACGTTGGTCCGCTGGTGACTGTCGACCTTGACGCAGGGATCGCCGCTCAAATCCGCGCCCACCATTTCTGCCAGCTGGGTGTGCGTATCGCTCCCAAGCGCCGGATAGATGCTGTCGAAGGTGTAATGCCCCTCGGCCGTATCGACCACGATCCATTCGTCTGCGGCCGCGACCGCTTCTGCCGGTCCGTCCACGCACTTGATACCCGCATCATGAAGTTTTTGCAGGTCCTCCGTACTCACCGTGAGCGCGGTGTGCGGTGCGATCAATGTCACGTCAGCTGTAAAGCTGCGTAGAAAAAGCGCCTCGGCGACTCCGTGGCTGTCGCTGCCGATAACCCCGACTTTCTTGTCGGTCACTTCATAGCCGTCGCAAATCGGGCAGTACCGGATCAGCCCGCGCGCCATCGCGTTATCGTGCAATTCTTCGTCCATCGATGGACGCCGGTTCGTGACGCCCGTTGCCAGCAGCACGGATCGCGCTTCCACACAGCCCGAGCCCCAGGTTGCGGCGAATAGCCCGGTTGCTTCATCCCGTTCAAGTCTAGTGACGCGGTTGGTTTCAATTTTCGCGCCATATTTCTGTGCTTGCTCGCGCATGCGTTGGAGCAGTTCGATGCCGCTGATGCCGTCGGGAAAGCCGGCATGGTTATGTGTGCAGGGAATCCACGCCGCGCGGCTTTTCCCGGCATCGACCACGCGAATGTCGAGGTGGAAACGCGCGAGATAGATGGCCGCGGTCAGCCCGGCGGGGCCGCCGCCGATCACGAGGCAGTCGAGGGGTTTGTCCATGAAGCGGCAATCGTTCGCGTGCGCGGATGTTCCCTTGCGGGCGAGGACAAATGTATATACAATATGTATATACGGAGCAGATGGATGACCAAGGAATATCGCGCCAGAACTTTCAAGTCGGGCAATTCGGTGGCGCTCCGGCTCCCCAAGGGTCTGGGTGTGACCGAAGGCCGGGAGATGCGCGTGCGCGCGGAGCAGGGCCGCTACATCGTCGAGCCGGTGGAGGAGACGCCGAAAAAGATCGACCTGACAGGCATATACGGATGTGGGGCCGGTCTGAAGCCGCTCAAGCCGGAAGACCGTGTCATGGAGCCCAGGGAACTCGATTGGGATGGAAAGCTCCTCAAGCGTGACTGATCCGCGCTACCTGTTCGATTCCAACGCCTGCATCTATGTCATCGAAGGACTATCCGGGGCCCTACGTCAGCGTGTCGAGGCCTGCGATCCCGGCGAGATCGTGACATCATCGATCGTCTATGCCGAAGTGCTGCGGGGCTTCAGCCCTCAGGACGCTCAAACGATTGCGAGAGGAACACGGCTGTTTGACGTCGTGCCGGTGCTTCCGTTCGACGAACATGCGGCACGGGCTTATGCAAAGGTGCCCTTCAAGCGGGGCCACTTCGACCGGCTGATCGCAGCTCATGCGCTTGCACTTGGATTAACGATAGTGACCAGTAACCTGGCGGACTTCTCCGACGTGCCCGGACTGCGGGTCGAGGATTGGACGGCGTGACCTTCCGTGCATCCGTCCTCACCCTTTATCCCGAAATGTTCCCGGGACCGCTAGGAGTGAGCTTGGCCGGGCGCGCCATGGATCAGGGGATCTGGTCGCTCGACACCCGCAACATTCGTGACTTTGCGACTGACAAGCATCGCAGCGTCGACGACACGCCGGCGGGCGGCGGGGCAGGGATGGTGCTTCGGCCCGACGTGCTCGCCGCCGCTATCGACAGTGTTGTGGATAGTCGCCCGATGCTCGCTTTGACCCCGCGCGGACCGCCATTGACCCAGGCCCGCGTCCGCGACCTTTCCGCCGGCCCGGGCGCAATCCTGCTGTGCGGCCGTTTCGAGGGCTTCGACGAACGGATTTTCGAAGCGCGCAGCCTCGAACCGATATCCGTCGGCGATTATGTGCTTTCCGGCGGCGAACTGGGCGCGATGGTTCTGCTCGATGCTTGCGTTCGGCTGCTTCCCGGCGTAATGGGCGCGACCTCCAGCGGTGAGGAAGAGAGCTTCGAGCAGGGGCTTTTAGAATATCCGCATTATACCCGACCAGTCACATGGGAAGGGCGCACGATCCCCGAAGTGCTGCGATCGGGGGATCATGCGAAGATCGCGGCGTGGCGAATGCAACGGGCGATCGAAGATACACGGCTATGGCGGCCGGACCTGATCGAGCGCCACGGGGGCGCATCGCAGGCACCGCCCTCTGGCGCGCGGCGAGAAAACGAAGGTTAAACGAAATGAACCTCATCCAGACGCTCGAGCGCGAAGCGATCGAAGCCCTGACCGAGCTCCGCCCGGTTCCTGAATTCCGTCCCGGCGACACGCTTCGTGTCGGCGTCAAGGTCGTTGAAGGCGACCGTGCGCGGGTCCAGAATTTCGAAGGCGTGTGCATCGCCCGGTCGAACAAGGGCATCGGGTCCAGCTTCACCGTCCGCAAGATCAGCTTCGGCGAAGGCGTCGAGCGCGTGTTCCCGCTCTACTCGCCGGCACTGGACTCGATCGAGGTCGTGCGCCGTGGCGCCGTCCGCCGCGCCAAGCTTTATTATCTGCGCGGCCGCACCGGCAAATCCGCGCGCATTGCCGAGCGTCGCGATCCGCGTCCTCCGAAGGGCAGCGCCGCTAAGACGGACGCTTCCGACAGCTAAGAATATAGGAGGCGGCAAGTCACTGGACGCTGCCTCGCTCCAGTGGAGTGAAATGATGGGCTACAAAATTGTAGTGGCCGGTGCGACGGGGAATGTCGGCCGCGAAATGCTGAACATTCTTGCCGAGCGGGAATTTCCGCTCGACGATATTGCCGTGCTGGCTTCGGCCCGCTCGACCGGCAACGTCATCGATTTCGGCGACACCGACCGCAAGCTCAAGATCCAGAATATCGAGCATTTCGATCCGGCCGGCTGGGACATGGCCTTATTCGCGATCGGCTCGGAAGCGACCAAGATCCACGCACCGCGCTTTGCTAAGGCCGGTTGCACGGTGATCGACAACAGCTCACTTTACCGCATGGACCCGGACGTTCCGCTGATCGTGCCGGAAGTGAATCCGGAGGCGATCAGCCTCTATTCGCGCAAGAACATCATCGCCAACCCGAATTGCTCGACCGCGCAATTGGTGGTCGCGCTCAAGCCGCTGCACGATTTCGCCAAGATCAAGCGCGTCGTCGTCGCCACCTATCAGTCGGTGTCTGGTGCCGGCAAGGACGGCATGGACGAGCTGTTCGAACAATCGCGCAACATCTTCGTCGGCGACAGCAATGAGCCGAGGAAATTCACCAAGCAGATCGCGTTCAACGTCATCCCGCATATCGACAGCTTCCTCGACGATGGTTCGACCAAGGAAGAATGGAAAATGGTGGTCGAGACCAAGAAGATCCTCGATCCCAAGATCAAGCTGACCGCCACATGCGTGCGCGTGCCGGTGTTCGTGGGCCACAGCGAAGCTGTGAACATCGAATTCGAGAACGAGATTTCGGCCAAGCAGGCGCAGGAAATCCTGCGCGAAAGCCCCGGCATCATGCTGGTCGATAAGCGCGAGGATGGCGGTTACGTCACGCCGGTCGAATGCGTCGGCGAATATGCGACCTACATCAGCCGCGTCCGCGAAGATTCGACGGTCGAGAACGGCCTGTCCTTGTGGTGTGTGTCCGATAACCTCCGCAAGGGCGCGGCGCTCAACGCCGTGCAGATCGCCGAATTGCTCGGCCGCCGCCATTTGCAGAAGGCTGCGTAATAAGCATTCCGTCAGCCTGGGCCGCTTTGCCGCGCGCCCAGCGCTGGATGGGCTATGCGCTCGTAATGCTATTGCTATTGGCGCAAATTCGACAGCCGTTCCCGAACGTCGCTCCGCTGCATCATATCCCGACCATCGCGCTCCTGATTTCCGCGCCTTTCCTCCTCAGGCGTTGGCCTCTGTCGACGGTTTCCGTCGCATGCATCCTTCTGTTCTTCGCGCTGCATACGTTCGGCGGACGATATACGTACACCAATATGCCCTATGATCGCTGGGCGACCCTACTAACGGGGCACAGCATCAGCGACACGTTCGGCTTCCAGCGCAATAACTACGATCGGCTTGTGCACTTTTCCTACGGGCTGCTGGCTGTACGCCCAACGTGGGAGCTCCTTGCTAGGCATTTTGGCGCAACGCCCAAGCTGGCGCTCTACATAGCGGTTGAGTGCGTGCTCGCCGTGAGTGCACTGTACGAGCTTCTCGAGTGGCTAATCGCGATCCTCCTCGCCGGCCCGATGGCCGATGACTATAATGGCCAGCAGGGCGACATTTGGGATGCGCAAAAAGATATGAGCCTGGCGCTGCTTGGAGCGTTGATAGCGGCAACAGCATTGAAGTTGAGAGGGAGCAGGAATGCGTAGGCTATTGTTCGCGGCGATATTGCTCGCCGCCGCTTGTCAGAAGGCGCCGAGCGGCAATCCTCCTGTAACCGAGGTTCAGGCCGCGAAGATCGCCGAAGCCGCAGAGGCGAATTTCACCAAGGGCGATGTGAAAGCCGTGATGGCGCAATATGCCGACAAAGCGGTGATGATCGACGCCGCGTCGTCCAATCCGAGCGCGGACCGAAAGGTGCAGTCGGGCTGGGCGCAGAATTTCGTCAGCATGCAGCCCGCGGATTACAAGGTCATCGATCGCCACATCCAGTTGATCGGCGGCGATGCGTTTATCAGTTCTGGCATCGAGACCATGACGGTCGCGGCGGGTGCCGCGCGGCCGACGGTCAGCGCGCGCTTCACCGATGTCTTCCAGCGGCAGAAGGACGGCAGCTGGAAGATCATCAACGAGCATGTCTCGATGCCGCCAACAGCCGCCGCCCCGGCGCAATGATGGATGAAATCATGCACGGCGGCTGCGCGTGCGGGCGCATTCGTTTTGCAGCCACGATCGACAGCGACGACGCCTATCTGTGCCATTGCCGCATGTGCCAGCGCGCCACCGGCAGCATCTCGATCGCCTTCAAGGGCGTCGAGAAGGCGGCCGTCAGCTGGGCGCATGAGCCGGATTATTACGTCTCGTCGCCGATCGCTCGGCGGCCCTATTGCCGCGAGTGCGGCACGTCGCTCGGGTTCGAATTTCCCGACAGCGAGAGCATGGACCTGACCGTCGCCGCGTTCGACGACCCGTCGCGGTTCAAGCCAGTCCACCATTTTGCCGCGGAAAGTATGCATGAGGCATGGCTCGACACGTCACACCTCAAACGCATCCGCACCGAAGACAATCCGAATGTGGTTGACCGCTGGATGAAGGCGATGGGCAAGCTGCCGGATTAAGCGCGGGCAGAAGGCTGGCCCGCTCCGAGGGGCTCGAACCCCCAACCTTCGGGTTCGAAGCCCGACGCTCTATCCAGTTGAGCTAGGAGCGGATCTGGCGCGCTAAGTGTCAGGACGCGCCGTTGCTTCGAGAGTGCTTAGATTTGCATCAGCCGGATCGCAAGGCGCACGGGCGGAATGGCTTCAAGCTCGTTAGGCAGCCGCCTGCTCCATTTGTTCGCTCGCGGCTAACCAGCGGGCCTCCGCCGCCACAAGGTCGGCGGCAACCTTGGCGCGCCGGCGGCTCAGCTCACTCATCGGCAGGGACGCGAGCTCCGGTGGCGCATTGGCGGGATCGAACATCGCCAGGTCGATCGCGGACCGCTGCTCGAGCAACGCGGCGCTTGCCGCTTCCGCCTCGGCGGCCGCCTTCTTCAGTGCGCGTGCATCGTCGCGAGACTTCGCCGCGGCCTTGCGGTCCTGCTTCGACTGCTTCGGTTTGGATTCAGTGGCAGGCTGGTTCCGGCCGAGGACCAGATCGATATATTCGTCGATGCTCCCGTTGAAATCGTTGGCGGCGCCGTTTTCGACCAGCACCAGCCGGTCGGCGGTCAGCTCGATCATGTGCCGGTCGTGGCTGACCAGAATTACCGCGCCGTCATAGCCGTTCAGCGCCTGCACCAGCGCCTCGCGCGAATCGACATCGAGGTGGTTGGTCGGCTCGTCCAGGATCAAAAGGTGGGGAGCATCGCGCGTGATCAGCGCAAGCGCGAGCCGGGCACGCTCGCCGCCTGACAATTTGCCGACCAGGGTCATCGCCTTGTCGCCGGAAAAGCCGAACCGGCCGAGCTGGGCGCGGACCGCCCCGGGCGTTCCGCCCTTCATTGCGCGGGTCATATGCTGCAGCGGGGTGTCGTCGCCGTGCAATTCCTCGACCTGATATTGGGTGAAATAGCCGACCCGCATCTTGCCCGACGCGGTCATGTGGCCTTCCATCGGTGCAAGCTGCGCCGCCAGCAGGCGCGCCAGCGTGGTCTTGCCGTTGCCGTTGCGTCCAAGCAGCGCGATCCGATCGTCCGGGTCGATGCGCAGGTTCAGGCGGCGGAGCACCGGCGTTTCGTTATAGCCGACCGCAGCCATGTCGAGCGTGATCAACGGCGGCTTCAATTCGGTCGGGGAAGGAAAGTCGAAGCTGAGGCTCGGATCGTCCGCGAGCGCCGCGATCGGTTGCATCTTCGCTAGCATCTTGGCGCGCGACTGGGCCTGTTTCGCGGTCGAAGCCCGCGCGCTGTTGCGGGCGATATAGTCCTGCAGCCGGGCGCGCTGCGAAGCTTGCGCAGCCTGCGCGGCCGCAACTTGCGCCATGCGCTCGGCACGCTGGCGTTCGAAGCTGTCGTAGCCGCCGCTGTAGAGCGTCACCTTGCCACGCTCGAGGTGGAGGATGGTGTCCACGACATTGTTGAGGAGATCGCGTTCGTGGCTGATCACGATCAAAGTGCCGGGATAGCTCTTGAGGAAATTCTCGAGCCAAAGGGTCGCTTCCAGGTCGAGGTGGTTCGAGGGCTCGTCGAGCAGCAGCAAATCAGGCTCGGAGAACAGCAAGGCGGCCAGCGCGACCCGCATCTTCCAGCCGCCCGAATAGCTGTCGAGCGCGCAGCCCTGCATCTCCTCGTCGAAGCCGAGGCCGAGCAATATTCTCGAGGCACGCGCGGGCGCGCTGTAGGCGTCGATCGCAAGCAGCCGCTCGTGGATATCGCCGAGCCGGTGGGCATCGGCGCAATCTTCGGCTTCGTGCAGCAAGCGCGCACGCTCCAAATCGGCGGCAAGCACGGTCTCGAACGGCGTTGCGGTCCCGCTCGGCGCTTCCTGCGCGATATAGCCGAGCCGCGTCCGCCGCGGCATCTCGATCGAACCGTCGTCCGGGTCGATCTCGCCGATCATCACCTTCATCAGGGTCGACTTGCCAGCGCCGTTGCGGCCGATCAGCCCGACCCGGCTTCCGGGTGGAACGGATGCCGTTGCGCGGTCGAGGATCGTGCGCCCGCCAAGGCGTACCGTAATTCCGTTGATGGTCAGCATGGCGGCCGCTTAGCAGGCAATCGTGGCAGTCCCAAGGCTGGCGTTGGGGCTTTTTGAATGGCAATTGGTTGAATGCAAATGGCGGAAGCGACCAACCATCGATGGCTGAGCGCCGACGGCGTCGACCTGGCTTGGCATGAAGTCGGCCAAGGCAGACCCGTCGTGCTGCTCCATGGCCTATTCTCCAGCGCGGACATGAACTGGATCAAGTTCGGCCATGCGGAGCGGATTGCCGCTGCGGGGTTCCGGGTGATCATGCCGGACCTGCGCGCCCACGGGTTGAGCGCCGCGCCGCATGAGCCGGAGCATTATCCGCACAACATCCTTGTTCAGGACCTCGTCGGGTTCATCGCCCACCTCAAACTGGGAGAGTTCGACCTCGGCGGCTTTTCCCTCGGTTCGCGGACGGTCATCGAGGCGGTGCTTGATGGACTACGGCCGCGCCGCGTCCTGTTATCGGGCACCGGCCTAGACGTGCTCACCAACTGGCGGGATCGCGGCCGCTTCTTTCTGGAGGCGATCGACATGTTCGACACGGTCGCGCGCGGTAATCCGCACTGGCTCGCGGTCCAGTTCATGAAGACGATGCAGGTAGACCGCGTTGCTGCCGCGCATCTCCTGCGGACAATGGACGACCATGAGGATGCGGAGGCGCTCAAGCGTGCGTTCACGATGCCGACTCTGGTGGTGTGTGGGAGTGAAGACGAGGATAACGGCTCGGCACCCGCGCTCGCGGAGCTGATTGGTGCCTGCTATGCCGAGATCCCGGGTACGCACATGACGTCGGTCACCAAGCCGGAGCTTGGGATGAGGATTGCGGAATTCCTGGCCGAATAGAAAAGGGGACGCCCGCAAAGGCGCCCCTTTTCATTTTCTGACGTGCGCCTGGGTTAGAGGTTCGACTTCGAACCGGTTTTGACGGCGTCAGGAGTGCCAGCGTTGGAACTGGCGAAGCTCTTGTCGCTGTCCATCGCGGGAGACATACCGGCCGTCTCGAACTCCGCACCCTCAAGCCTGTTGCTCTGCATGCTGTCGGTCCACTGGCCGATCTGCTCGCTGAGCTGGGTCAGCTGATTGCTGATCTGGTCGCGCTTCGACCACAGGAACACCCCCGCACCGACGGCGGCTGCAGCAACCGCTGCAGTCGTCATCGGCCGGTCACGCACCGAATCAGTCCAACCGTTGCTGTACTGGTTGCGGCCCTCGGGATTGTTGTTGCGGCTGCGATTGCTGGTATTCGCCATTGGTAAATCTCCTCGCGTCTTGGGGTTCCGAAGTTCAAACGCCTGACGACGCTCGACGTTTCTGCCGAGAGGCGAAAAGAGGCAGCGCAGCGGTGGCTAGAGTTGGCTCAGCAAAGTTTCGGCACTCGAGGCGGAATATTCGCCCGGCGCCTCGACGTTAAGCTGCTCGACCACGCCGTCGTTGACGACCATCGAATAGCGCTGGCTGCGCTTGCCCATGCCGAACTTGGCGCCGTCCATGGTGAGGCCGATGCCCTCGGCGAATTCGCCATTGCCGTCGGCCAGCATGGTGATGTCGTCGGAGCCATCGGCCTTGTTCCAGGCCGCCATGACAAAGGCGTCGTTGACCGAAATGCAGGCGATTTCATCGACTCCCTTCGCCTTCAGTTCGCCGGCCTTCTCCACGAACGAGGGCAGGTGGCGAGCGGAACAGGTCGGGGTGAATGCGCCGGGGACCGCAAACAAGGCGACGCGCTTTCCTTTGAAATAATCTTGGGCGGTCGTCGGCTGGGGACCGTCGGCAGTGGCGATGGCAAGCGGCGCTTCGGGCAAACGATCGCCAATGTTGATGGTCATCTTGATCACTCCTGTTTGTGGACGAAGCGGGAGATAGGGTCGTCCAGTGTCGGTCTCAAGACTTGCCCCGCGCCATGCCGAGCGCCATTTAGAAGCAGGATGGACGAGCCAAGATTTCTTTCCGGCAAATTCCTGCTGGCAATGCCCGGAATGGCGGATCCCCGTTTTGAACGGGCGGTGATCGCATTGTGCGTTCATGACGAGAATGGCGCTGTTGGAATCGGTATCGGCCACAAGCGCGCAGGACTGCGTTTTCGTGCTTTGCTCAAACAATTGGAGATTGACCCGGGGGAAGCTCCCGATTGCGCCGTGCATCATGGCGGTCCGGTCGAACCGGGGCGCGGTTTTGTGCTTCATTCCGACGATTGGGGTGGACAGGACACGCTGCAAGTCTCCGGCCTGTGCGCGATGACCGGGACGATCGATGTTTTGAAGGCCATCGCTCAAGGCAAGGGTCCGTCGCGCTGGATCGTTTCGCTTGGCTATGCGGGGTGGGGCGAGGGTCAACTCGATGAGGAAATGACTCGCCACGGCTGGTTCACGGCCGATGGTGAGCCGTCGATCCTGTTCGATACTCCGGCAGACGAGCGTTGGGCGGCGGCGTTCAAGGCGCAAGGGGTCGATCCGCGCTTGCTGTCGACGCAGACGGGCGCTGCCTGACCAACATATAAGGATATCTTTATATTTGCTTTGGGGGCCTGTGCAGGCTAGGGGCGGCGCATTCCTGCGGGCCGGCATTCGATGCCCGCAACCATCAGGCAGTGGAGATTTTGGACGTGGCGACGAAGGCTCAGACGCAATTCAACGATTATGTCATTCAGGACATTTCGCTCGCCGATTTCGGCCGCAAGGAAATCGAAATCGCCGAAACCGAAATGCCGGGCCTGATGGCGCTGCGGAGTGAGTTCGGTGCTTCAAAGCCGCTGACGGGCGCGCGCATCACCGGTTCGCTGCACATGACCATCCAGACTGCGGTGCTGATCGAAACACTCACGGCACTTGGCGCCGATGTGCGCTGGGCATCGTGCAACATCTTCTCGACGCAGGACCATGCCGCCGCCGCCATTGCAGCCTCGGGCGTTCCGGTGTTCGCGATCAAGGGCGAGACCCTTGAGGAATATTGGGATTATGTGATCCGCATCTTCGATTGGGGTCACGACCAGACCTGTAACCTCATTCTCGACGACGGCGGCGATGCCACCATGTTCGCGCTGTGGGGCGCGCGTGTCGAGGCCGGCGAAGAATTGTTCGCGCCGTCCAACGAGGAGGAGGAGATTTTCGTCGCGACGCTCAAGCGCTTCGTTGCCGATCGCCCAGGATATCTCACCAAGACTGTGGAGGCGATCAAGGGTGTGTCCGAGGAAACGACGACCGGCGTCCACCGGCTGTACGACCTTGCCAAGCAGGGCAAGCTCCCGTTCCCGGCGATCAACGTCAACGACAGCGTCACCAAGTCCAAGTTCGACAATCTTTACGGCTGCAAGGAAAGCCTGGTCGACGCGATCCGCCGGGCAACCGACGTGATGCTGGCCGGCAAGGTCGCCTGCGTCGCCGGCTTCGGCGATGTCGGCAAGGGATCGGCCCAGTCGCTCCGCAACGGCGGCGCGCGCGTGCTGGTAACCGAAGTCGATCCGATCTGCGCGCTTCAGGCCGCGATGGAGGGCTTTGAAGTCGTGACGATGGAAGACGCAGTGAAGCGCGCCGACATTTTCGTCACCGCGACCGGCAACATGGACGTCATCACTGTCGACCACATGCGGGCGATGAAGAATATGGCGATTGTCTGCAACATTGGCCATTTCGACAGCGAGATTCAGATCAATGCGCTGGCGAATTTCAAGTGGACCGAGATCAAGCCGCAGGTCGACGAGGTCGAATTCCCGGACGGCAAGAAGATCATCGTCCTGGCCAAGGGCCGGCTTGTGAACCTTGGCTGCGCCACCGGCCACCCGAGCTTCGTCATGTCGTCGAGCTTCACCAATCAGGTGCTCGCGCAAATCGAGCTATGGGCCGGGGGGAACAAGTATACGAACGACGTCTACGTTCTGCCCAAGCATCTCGACGAAAAGGTCGCCGCGCTCCATCTCGATAAATTGGGAGTCAAGCTGACCACGCTGACCGACAAGCAGGCGGCCTATATCGGCGTTGCTCCGCAGGGACCGTTCAAGCCGGAACATTATCGTTATTGAGGATCAATGCCCCGTGATTTTGGAAGGGCATAGCCGTCATCGGCCGCGCCTTTCTTTTTGGCTTTGGGAAGCCGTCTGCTCCCCTTAAAGCGAAGTGATGCTTGAGGGGCTCAGACAGCGGTGATCGACTCCACGAGCACACTCGCGCTTGTTCTTGCCGGCGTCTGGATCGCGGTCGCCATTCTCCTTTCGGTGATGAGTGCGCGGCGCATCGCTCGGGCCGAAGCACTGCGGGGCACAGCGCGATCGCTCCAATCCTTGCTCGCCGCTTCTCCGAGCAGGCCGTGCCTCGTCCATCCGACTGGTCTTATCCAGCCCGATCCGCGGTTGGTTCGGGAACTCGGGTTCGCTGCGGCTCCCAAACGTCTGTCGGAGCTGGGCGGCGCGGACCAAGGGTTCAAGATCAAGGATGCGGCGGCGTTGGCGGATGCTGTCGGGACGTCGGCGATCGCCGGCATGCCGATTGATATCACCGTGCGGATGGCGGGATCGAGCCGGATCCTGCAAGCTACGGGCGGTCCAGCGCAGGAACCGCACCCGCCCGGAACGATCCTTCTCTGGTTCACCGACGTAACCGCCCGCGAGGATGGCAAGGCCGACGTCGCCAGGCGGTTGGAGCAGACGGATGCAGCGCTAAATTCACTGACCTATTTGATCGAGGCCGCTCCGTTTCCGATGTGGTACCGGGGCCCGGACTTGGCGCTTGCGCTTGTCAATTCGGCCTTCGTCCGGGCCGTTGAGGGACGCGACGCGCCAGATGTGATCGAACGCGGCAACGAACTCATCGACGGCGAGGGCGAGCAAAGCGCAAAATCTGCCGCCCACAGGGTCCTGGAGAGCGGTCGAGCGGAAACCCGCATGCAGGCCGCGATCCTGCGCGGCGAACGCAGGATGTTGCGTGTCACGAATGT
>JBDSZD010000326.1:0-19434 GCA_039925325.1 Sphingomicrobium sp. | reverse complement strand
ATCGCTCAGGCCTTGCGGGCGCGCCAGGAATGAGCGGCGCACTCCGCCGCTTCGTTCAGGCGGCGACCAAACCGGACTGGGCCTGGGACGTCGGCGTGCGCGGACGGCCGCACCAGCTCGGCAATGTTGCGCCGATGCTCGGCAAGAACTCGGGGCTTGAGGATTTCTTCGCCTGGATGCGCAACAATTTCGATCCGAGTGTGACCTGGAAGGACCTGGATTTCATCCGGTCGGAATGGAAGGGGCCGCTGATCATCAAGGGCATTCTCGATGTCGAGGACGCGCGTTCGGCCGCTGAGTTGGGAGCCGATGGGATCGTCGTATCCAATCATGGCGGGCGGCAGCTCGACGGCGTGCTGTCCACGGCGCGAGCTCTGCCGCCGATTGCGGACGCGGTTGGCGATCGGCTCACGGTGCTTGCGGACGGTGGTGTCCGTTCGGGTCTGGACGTAGTCCGGCTGCTTGCGCTCGGCGCTCGTGGCGTGTTGCTTGGGCGGATCTGGGCCTATGCGTTGGCGGCGCGGGGGCAGGCCGGCGTGGCCCACATGCTGCAACTCGTGGAAGCGGAAATGCGGGTAGCGATGGCGCTCACCGGTTGCACGACCATTGCCGACATCGGCCGCGATACCATCGCCGCCATCGACTGAGGAATTTCCATTGCAGGCACCCGCATATCGCGAGCGGCTAACCACCGGCATCGTCCACTTCGGGCCGGGCGCTTTTCACCGCTCGCACCAGGCGCATTATGTCGATCGCTTGCTCCACCAGGACCCGCGCTGGGGCATTGCGGCTGTGTCGTTGCGCTCGGCGGGGACGGTGGAGGGGCTGCGCAGGCAAGGCGGTCTTTACACGCTCGCGATCCTCGATGCTGAGCGCAGCTATCGCACCATCGGCGCGCACAACCGCTTCATCGGTCCGGGCGAAGGGAACGCGGTCCGTGCGTTGCTGCAGGACCCAGCCGTCCGCATCGTCACCAGTACGGTGACGGAGAAGGGTTATTGCCTCGCGGGCGACGGCAACCTCGACTTCAACCATGCGGACATCGTCCACGATCTTGCTTCACCGGATGAGCCGGTCAGCATCGTGGGCTGGCTTGCGCTTGGTCTTCGCGATCGACAGGCTGCGGGGACGCCTCCGTTCACGCCGATCTGCTGCGACAATATGGTGTCCAACGGCAGGCAGCTGGGCCGCGCGGTCGCCGTCTTCGCGCAGCGGCTCGACCCGGAACTCGCTCGCTGGATCGAGTCCGAAGTGCGTTTTCCGGACACGATGGTCGATTCGATCACGCCAGCCACCGACGACCGCCTGCGCGCGTTGATCGCGGAAGCCACCGGTTCCGCCGACGCAATTCCGGTCAGCCGCGAAGCGTTCACGCAGTGGATCATCGAGGATGTGCTTCCCGAAGGTTCGCCAGATTTCGCCTCTGCCGGAGTCGTGCTCGCGAAGGATGTCGGAGCGTGGGAACGTACAAAACTGCGCATCCTCAATGGTGCGCACTCGAGCCTCGCCTATATCGGCTCGCTGATCGGGCATGAGACAGTTGCCGACGCGATGGGCGATGCGCACCTCGCCCCCTTCATCGAACGGTTGGTGCGCGAGGATATTATCCCGAGCCTGCAACCCTCGCCGATCGATCTTGAGACTTATGCCGGTGAGATTTTCGACCGGTTCCGCAACCCCGCGATCCACCACAAGCTGCTGCAGATCGCATGGGACGGATCGCAGAAGTTACCTTATCGGTTGTTGGACACGATCGCGGACGCGTTGACTTCCGGCCGGGGAATCGAGCGCCTGTGCGCGCCGGTCGCAGCATGGATGCTGTTTATCGATCAGCGTTCGGCCGGCGGCCACGACATTGTCGATCCGCTCGCGCACGAACTCGTGGCCGCGAGCCGGACGTCCGAGCCTGTCCAGGCCTTCCTTGCGCTCGCACAAATCTTTCCGCCATCGCTTGCCGACGATCCCCGGTTTCGGTCGTCGGTGGCGTCCAACTGGACGCAGATGCGTTCGGGCGGGCCTGAGGCGGTTCTGTGACCATTTGTTCTCAAGGTGCGGGAGAAATCGACGATTTCGCGAATGGCCGCTAGTTTGGCGTAAATGATCTCCAGGAGTATTCGATGCCGAGGCCGCTGACCCTTGATCCTGACCGGCTGTTTCCCGCCGAGCCAAGTATTCGCGCGATCGCCCGGACCCTGTACGAAAGCGTCGCCAAGCTGCCGATCGTCAGTCCGCATGGGCACACGGATCCGGCTTGGTTTGCGACCAACGCGCTGTGGAACAACGCCACCGAACTGCTGCTCGCGCCGGACCATTATCTGTACCGGATGCTCTATAGCCAGGGTGTCCCGCTGGAGCTGCTCGGAGTACCGAGCCGTCGCGGCCCGTCGAGCGCTGATCCGCGTGACGCCTGGCGCCTGCTCGCCGATCATTATCATTTGTTCCGCGGGACGCCGTCGCGCATGTGGCTCGACCATGCCTTCGCCGAGGTGTTCGATCTCGATGTTGCGCTCGAGCCCGCGACGGCCGACCATTATTTCGATCACATCGGCGAGAAGCTGGCCAGCGACGGCTTTCGTCCCCGCGCTTTGTTCGACCGCTTCAACATCGAGTTGCTGGCCACCACCGAGGGCGCGCACGAGGATCTGGATCATCATGCGACGATCCATTCCTCCGGTTGGCGCGGTAATGTCGTTACGACCTACCGGCCGGACGCGGTGCTCGATCCCGAACATGAGGATTTCGCGCCCGCGCTTGCACGTTTCGGCGAGCTGACCGGGGAAGATGTCCACAATTGGCAGGGCTATCTCTCTGCCCATCGCAAGCGGCGCGCGGACTTTCGTGCCGCGGGGGCGACGGCGACCGACCACGGCCATCCGACGGCCCGGACCGCCGACCTTCCCCTGGCGGAAGCGGAGGCCCTGTTCCGCCGCATCGTCGGTGGGCTCTGGACTCCGGCCGACGCCGAGTTGTTCCGGGCTCAGATGTTCACCGAAATGGCGGCGATGAGTGTCGAGGATGGCATGGTCATGCAGCTCCACGTCGGATCGTGCCGCAATCACAACCGCGGGCTGCACGAGGTCTATGGCCGGGATAAAGGCGCCGATATTCCGATGCAGACCGATTATGTGCAGGCGCTCAGGCCGCTGCTCGACCGCTTTGGCAACGACCCGCGCCTGTCGATCATCCTCTTCACGCTGGACGAGACTAGCTATGCGCGTGAGCTCGCGCCGCTTGCCGGTCATTATCCGTGCTTGAAGCTGGGGCCGGCGTGGTGGTTCCATGACTCGCCCGAGGGCATGCGCCGTTTCCGCGAGATGACGACCGAGACCGCCGGCTTCTACAATACCGTCGGGTTCAACGACGACACGCGAGCGTTCCTTTCTATCCCCGCCAGGCACGATGTCGCACGACGCGTCGATTGCGGCTTTCTGGCGCGGTTGGTTGCCGAAGGACGGCTGCAGGATTGGGAAGCTGCGGAACTGGCGATGGATCTGACCTACAATTTGGTCCGACGCGCTTATCGACTGGACCGAGAGTCAACCGCCGCAGCCGCTTGACGCGGACCCGGGGGGCCGCGCACACAGGGGAAACTCATACAAATTGGAGAGGTATGAACCGCCGCGACTTTCTTGCGTCCACCGTCGTGGTCGCCGCCATCCCCGCGATCGAGGCATCGGCCGGTGCTGCGCCCACGGCTCGCGGTAGCGGCGAGTCGGATTTTCCAATGCCGCCGACCCGCACGAACATGCCGGTGGGTGCGTTCAACCCTGAGCCCACTAGGCTACTGCTCGACACAGGCTGGCGCTTCCATCTCGGCGATGTCCCCATGCCGAAAATCGTCGGCCACGGCTGGAGTTACGGCAATGCCAAGGCCGGTGCCGCGCAGGGCGCGGCGGCGGTCGATTACGACGATTCCGATTGGCCGGAGGTCGTGCTTCCCCACGACTGGGCGGCGGCGCAATTGCCTGAGCAGAAAGAGAATGTGTCGCAGGCCTATCGCGCCCGCGGCTATGGCTGGTACCGCCGGACTTTGCGCTTCGACGAAAGCGACAAGGGCCAGTTCATCGAGATCCAGTTCGGTGCAATCGCCACCAATGCGACGATCTGGTTCAACGGCAATGTCGTCGCCCACAATTGGAGCGGCTACAACAGCATCTACGTCGATGTCAGTTCGTTGGCGCGGTTCGGAGCCGATCTCAACACGCTCGTCGTTCGCGTCGATGCCGAGAAAATGGAAGGCTGGTGGTACGAAGGCGCCGGCATCTATCGCCACGTGTGGCTGGCCAAGCGATCGCCGCTGCATATCGTGACCGACGGCATTTACGCGGACCCGCGCCGCAACAGCGATGGCGGCTGGAGCGTGCCGGTCGTCGCAACCCTGTCCAATATCGGCGAGCAGCCCGCAACCGGCGAGGTCGAGGCGGTGCTGACCGACGCTGCAGGACGGATGGTCGCGAGCGGTCGGGGACAGGCGATTGTCAATCCGCTCGACCAGAACGAAGCGCGCGTCACCCTGGCAGTCACCAACCCGCATTTGTGGTCGGTCGACCGGCCGACACTCTACACCTTGCGTACGCGACTGTTCCGCGATGGGCAGCAGGTCGATGAACGCAGTGTCGAGCTTGGTTTCCGCGCCTTCCGCTTCGATCCTAAGCTCGGATTTTTCCTCAACGACGAGCCGTTGAAGATCAAAGGCACGTGCAATCATCAGGACCATGCCGGCGTCGGCGTGGCGCTTCCGGACTCGATGTGGGAATGGCGCATTCGCCGCCTCAAGGAGCTTGGCAGCAACGCCATTCGCGTCGCCCACAACGCGCCGTCAACCGAATTGCTCGACGCCTGCGACCGGCTCGGCATGCTGGTGATGAACGAGAACCGCGTATTCAACATCAGCCCGGTCTATATGGAGCAGTTGACGTGGCTGGTCCGCCGCGACCGCAACCGGCCCAGCGTGATCCTGTGGTCGGTGTTCAACGAAGAACCGATGCAGGGCAGCGCCCAAGGCTATGAAATGGTCCGGCGCATGTCGGACGCGGTCAAGGAACTGGACGACCAGCGCCCCGTCACCGCCGCGATGAACAACGGGATGTTCACGCCAAAGAATGTCAGCGATGCGGTCGATGTCGTCGGGTTCAACTATCAGCCGCACCTGTACGACCGCTTCCATGCCGAAAATCCGGACAAGCCGCTGACGAGCTCCGAAGATACCAGCAGCTTCATGACGCGCGGCGAATATGTCGACAACAAGCCGCGACATGTGATGGGGTCGTACGACACCAACCCAGCTGATTGGGGGAAGACCCATCGCGAGGCATGGAAGGCTGTCGCTACGAGGCCGTTCGTGGCTGGCGCTTTCGTGTGGACTGGCTTCGATTATCATGGCGAACCGACGCCATTCGAATGGCCTTCGCAGTCGAGCTTTTTCGGGATCATGGACCTGTGCGGCTTTCCCAAAATGGCCTTCTATCTGCACCGCGCGCAGTGGGTCGATGACCGTCCGTTGCTGGATCTCGTCCCACACTGGAACTGGCCGGGCCGGGAAGGCAAGCCGGTCAAGGTGATGGCGCTGACCAATGTCGAGCGCGTCCGGCTTGTGCTCAACGGCCGGATGATTTCGGAGCAGGCGGTCGACCGCTTTGAAATGCCGTCATGGGAAGTGGCTTACGCACCGGGCCGACTCGAAGCGATCGGGCTGCGCGGTGGTCGGGAAGTGATCCGCACCGCAGTTGAGACCACCGGCGCGCCGGTAGCGCTCCGGCTGTCTCCGGATCGGGCAGCGATGGCGGGCAACGGTGAAGATGCGCAGCCCTTCACTGTCAGCGCGGTGGATGCTCGCGGCCGCCATGTACCCACCGCCAACCTGCCGGTCGAGTTCGCCATTTCCGGCGGCGCGATCATCGGCCTCGGCAATGGCGACCCCAACAGCCACGAGCCGGAGAAGGGCGATCGCCGCAGCCTGTTCAACGGACTTGCGCAAATCATCGTGCAGTCCAACGCCGAGGTTGGTCCGCTGGTCCTGACGGCTACCTCGCCGGGGCTGAAGTCGGCGCGGGCGAACGTCCGCCGAATGCCGGCGAAGGCACGGTCGCAGGTCGAGAACATAACGCCGATCCTGATCGTGCAGGGATGGCGGCAGTCGCCGAACAGCGATCGGAAACTCGATCCGAACATGCGGCTGGCCGACAATGACATGAACAGCTGGAGCTGGAGCTGGGTCACCCACGGGGAAGTCCAGCCCAACGGGATCGGCCCCTGGACCCTGTTCCGCGGCAAATTCACGCCGCGCAAGACCGTTCGCCAACGCGGCGGCAAGCTCGTCTTCGCGAACATTATCGGCCCCGGCGAGGTGTGGCTCGACGGCCGCAAAGCGGCAACCAAGCCCGATCCCGCACCTGGCCGTCTGGAAGTGCCGCTTGCCGCCGGAGAAGGCGAGCGGAGTGTATCCGTACTGATCGAAAATGCGGCCGGTCGACAGGGCGGCCTCGACGGCATCGTGTACGTCGAGGATCAATGAAGCTTAGATTGGACGAGCATCGATGATCATTTTGCGGACGGCATCGCTTATCTTGGGCGCGCTGTGCATGGCGATCCCGGGCACATCCGCGGCCGCCCACGAGACCGCGCAGCATAAGTTTACGGCCGAGCCACTGGTGCGCGCATCGCGACCCGAAGATGCCGGCTTCGACAGCCAGCGGCTTAAGCGGCTCGACGAACATGTTGCGCGCTTCGTTGCGAGCGGCAAGGTTGCCGGGGTTGCCACTTTGCTCGCCCGACACGGCAAGATCGTGCAGTTCAGGACTTACGGGAACCAAGCCATCGGCGGCGCGCCGATGCGCGAGGACACCATCTTCCGCATCTATTCGATGACAAAGCCGATCACTGGCGTCGCGATGATGATGCTGTTCGAGGAGGGCAAGTTCAGGCTCGACGACCCGGTCACCAAATGGCTGCCCGAGCTCAAGAACCTCAAGGTCATGACCGGCACGGATTCGGCGGGCCAGCCAATCCTCGAGGAGATGAAGAAGCCGCCGACGATGCGCCAGCTTATGTCCCACACTTCGGGGTTCGGATACGGTCTTTCACCGGACAGCCCGGCGGATAGGCTCTATCGATCTGTAGAGGTTATGAACTCCAACTCGATGGAGCAGTTTATCGAGCGGGTTGCGAAGCTGCCGTTGCTTTATCAACCGGGCACCAGCTTCCAATATTCGCTGTCGGTCGACATTCAGGGGGCGCTGGTCGAACGCTTGTCGGGGCAGACGCTCGGGGCATTCTTCAAGCAGCGCATCTTCGCGCCGCTCAAAATGAAGGACACGGCCTTCGACGTGCCGCGCGAAAAGCTCCCGCGTCTCGCCGGGCTCTACATGGGCATAAAGGACAATAAGCTGCAGGACGCGACGACGGTGTTTGGCTACCCACGGCCCGACCCATCGGCGCCCCCGGGCTTCGAATCTGGTGGCGCGGGGCTCTATTCCACAACGATGGATTATGCCCGCTTCGCCCAGATGCTGCTCAATGGCGGCGAACTTGACGGCGTGCGGCTGCTGGCGCCGGCGACGGTCAACCTGATCGCCAGCAACCATGAGCCCAAGGACGTACTTGCCAAGGGTGCGGGCGGATTCAACGAGGACAAGAGTTACGGTCTAAACGTCGAAGTGCTGCACAATCCGGCCGCGGCGGGCAGCCTGGCGGGCAAGGGCACGTTTTCCTGGGGCGGGGCGGCGGGAACCTGGTTCTGGGTCGATCCGGCTAATGATGTGATCTTCGTCGGAATGGTTCAACGTTTCGATTATTGGGAGCCCGACCATCCAAATAATGCCGCGCGCAACCTCGTCTATCAAGCGCTGACGCGGCCGGAGCGCTAGTTCTTTCGCGCGCGCAAAGCCGTCCCCTGCACATACCGGCGATTGCAAAAGTCATACAAAAGACATCGCAGGGCGCGCTCACGCGTTGCATGATGGAGCGTTTGATAATAGCGCCTGATGGATATGACCGACACGCCAAAGCTCCGCTCCCGCGCCTGGTTCGACAACCCGGACAATATCGACATGACAGCGCTCTATCTCGAGCGCTATTTGAACTACGGGCTGAGCCTGGAAGAGCTGCAAAGCGGCAAGCCGATCATTGGCATTGCCCAGACCGGCAGCGATCTTGCGCCATGCAACCGTCATCATCTCGTGCTCGCGCAGCGGGTCCGCGAAGGCATTCGCGAAGCCGGCGGAATTGCGATTGAATTCCCCATCCACAACATTCAGGAAACGGGCAAGCGGCCTACCCCCGGTCTCGACCGCAATTTGACTTATCTGACGTTGGTCGAATCCGTATTCGGCTATCCGATCGACGGCGTGGTGCTGACCATCGGCTGCGACAAGACGACGCCTGCCTGCCTGATGGGCGCTGCGACCGTCAACATTCCCGCGATCGCATTGTCCGTGGGCCCGATGCTCAACGGCTGGCACAAGGGAGAGCGCACCGGATCGGGAACGATCATCTGGAAGGCGCGGCAGCTGCTCGCGGCGGGCGAGATCGACGATGGAGAGTTTATCCGGATGGTCGCTTCGTCGGCGCCTTCGACCGGCTGGTGCAATACCATGGGCACAGCCACAACCATGAACAGCCTGACCGAGGCGCTCGGCATGTCCTTGCCCGGATCGGCGGCGATCCCGGCACCCTATCGCGACCGTCAGGAAAACGCTTATCGCACCGGCCTGCGCATCGTCGAAATGGTCCGGGAAAATCTGTGCCCGTCCGACATCATGACACGCGACGCCTTCCTCAACGCCATCGTGGTCAATTCCGCGATCGGTGGTTCGACCAACGCGCCGATCCACCTCGCCGCAGTCGCCCGGCACATGGGCGTGGAACTCGACATCGACGACTGGCAGACCGAAGGCCTCGACGTCCCGTTGTTGGTCAATTTGCAACCGGCCGGTGAATATCTGGGCGAGGATTTCTATCGCGCCGGCGGCGTTCCGGCGGTCGTCAGCCAGTTGATCGGGCAGGGTCTAATTCGCGAAGACGCACTGACCGTCAACGGCAAGACCATCGGCGACAACAACGCGGACGTTGGCATTGAAAATACCGAGGTTATCCGTCCGTTCGACCAGCCGCTGATGGAGCGCGCAGGCTTCCTCGTGCTGCGCGGCAATCTGTTCACGTCGGCGATCATGAAAAACAGCGTGATTTCGGCGGAATTCCGCGACCGCTATCTCTCCGATCCGAACGATCCCGAAGCGTTCGAAGGTCCGGTGGTCGTGTTCGACGGGCCGGAGGATTATCACCACCGCATCGACGACCCCGCGCTCGGCATCACTGACCGCACCATGCTCGTGATGCGCGGAGCCGGACCGATCGGCTATCCGGGCGCTGCGGAAGTCGTGAATATGCGCGCGCCCGCCTATCTGATCAAACAGGGCATCACGTCGCTGCCATGTATCGGCGACGGGCGGCAGTCCGGTACGTCCGGCTCGCCCTCAATCCTCAATGCGTCACCCGAAGCTGCGGCTGGCGGTGGGCTTGCTCTCCTGCAAACCGGCGATCGGCTCCGCATCGACCTGCGCAAGGGCTCAGCCGACATCCTGGTTTCGGACCAGGAACTGGCGGCCCGGCGCGAGCGGTTGGAAGCGGACGGCGGCTACAAATACCCCAAGTCGCAAACGCCCTGGCAGGAAATTCAGCGCGCTTTGGTGGGACAGCTGGAAAGCGGCGCCATCCTCGAAGGCGCGGAGAAGTACCAGCGGATCAACGAAACCGAAGGGCTTCCGCGCGACAGCCACTGAAGTCGCCGAGTGTGCTGCACTCGCTGCGCTCCGCCGCTAAGGGGCGGTAATGAAGCGCCGCGATCCTGCCATTGTCTTCCTGGTCTGCGCTCTGGGGATTGCGCTTTTCTCCGGGATGGACGCGGTCATGAAAGGCCTCGTACTCGCCATCGGTACGTTCGCGACGATGCTCTGGCGCAATCTCGTCGGTGTTACGCTGTCGGGCCTGGTCTACCTTCCGCGGCGGAAACATTGGCCGACCCGCGACGTCATGAAAATCCACGTCGCGCGCGGTATTTTGTCCACGGGCATGGGCTATCTCTTCTTCTGGGGAATCGCGCACATCCCGCTTGCGCAGGCAATTGCGCTGGCCTTCATTTCGCCGCTGCTGGCGCTGTATCTGGCGGCGGTCCTGCTGCACGAGAAAATTGGACCGAGGACCGTCATCGGATCATTGATCGCATTCGCCGGAGTGCTCGTGATCGTCGTCGGCCAGTCCCAGGCGGATCTGTCGCCAAAGGCGCTCGCGGGTAGTCTGGCGGTGCTTGCCTCGGCGGTTCTCTACGCCATCAACATCATCCTGATGCGGCGTCAGTCGCTCGTCGCCAAGCCCGTCGAAATCACATTTTTCCAAAGCCTGACGGTCGCCGGCGTGCTGGTGCTGCTGGTCCCGCTCGTGGGCGTGGAAGTACCGGCAGCAGTGCATTGGCCATGGCTGTTATTCGCCGCCGGTCTTGCCTTGTCGTCGATGCTGTTACTGTCCTGGTCTTACGCCCGTGCGCAGGCGAGCTACCTTGCGACGACGGAATATACCTCATTTCTCTGGGCAGCGCTGTTCGGATGGCTCGTCTTCGAAGAAGCGTTGGCGCTCCCGACACTGGCTGGCGCTGCCTTGATCGTAGCTGGATGCATTATCGCCGCACGCAGCCCGGCAGAGGCCAGTCCGGCATTGGAGGCAGCAAGCTGATGGCATGGTTGTTATTGATTACGGGAGGCCTGTTCGAAATCGGCTTCACGACCGCGCTCCGCTTCGTCGACGGGTTCAGGAACCTGCCCTGGACGCTGGCTTTCCTGGCATCCGTCACTCTCAGCATGGGGCTGCTCGAAATGGCCTCGCGCACCATTTCGATGGGCACTGCTTACGCGGTGTGGGTCGGCATCGGCGCGGTCGGCACCGTTGCCGTCGGGATGCTGTGGTTTCAGGAGCCGGCGACCATTGTTCGCCTGCTTCTTATCATCGCAATCGTCGGCGCGATCGTGGCGCTGAAAGCAACCGCCTAACGTTTGAGGTGCGGAGCGATGGCGGGACTATCCTCGATCGCACGGACGAAGGTCGGTGGCGGGATTGGTGCCCGCGCTTGTTCATAAGCATAGCCCAGCGACAGCAATAGCGCCTCGCTCCACTTCGGTCCGATGAAGCTGAGGCCCACCGGCAGCCCTTTCACCATCCCCATTGGAACGGTGAGGTGCGGATAGCCGGCCACCGCGGCCAGGCTGCCTGCGCCGCTACCGGAGATCTGATCGCCATTGACGGCATCGATCTTCCACGCTGGCGGCATCGTTGGCCCAACCAGCGCATCGACGCGATGGTCCTTAAGCATCCGATCGAGCCCTTTGGTCTGGGCGACGCGCAAGCTCGTCGCACGCGCCTTGCGATAGGCGGGATCGTCGAGGCCCCTGGTCCTCTCCGCCTGTTCGAACGTCTCCTGACCGAACAAAGGCATCTCCTGCGCCGCATGCGCTTTGTTGAAGGCGATCACGTCGGCAAGGCTGCGCACGGGGATCGGCGCTGGACTTGAACGGAGATATTTGCCGAGGCCATCTTTCAACTCGGTGAGCAGCACCTGAAATTCCTGTTCGTCGAAATCCTCGTCGTCGAACTGTTTGATGTCGACCAGCGCGGCGCCTTGTGCGCGCAAGGTCGCGAGCGCCAATTCGAACGCGGCGTCAGTCCCAAACCCCGACGCGAAGCGCATGACGCCGATCCTTTTCCCGCGAAGGGCATTTGCGTCCAGCGCTGCTTCATAGTCGCGCTTATATTTATCGGCCTCGCGAGTTGCGGGATCGGCCGGGTCGGTCCCCGCAATCGCGGTCAGCAAAGCCGCAGCTTCGCGCACCGTGGCCGTCATCGGACCCGCTGTATCCTGACTTGCGCTGATCGGGATGATGTGGGTCCGGCTCACCAGCCCGACGGTCGGTTTCATGCCGACAATGCCGTTGATCGCCGCAGGACATGTGATCGATCCGTCCGTTTCCGTGCCGATGGCAAGCCGCACCAGTCCCGCAGCCACGGCAGCGCCGCTGCCGCTCGACGATCCGCACGGGTTGCGATCGAGCGCATAGGGGTTGCGCGTCTGGCCACCGACCGCGCTCCAGCCGGAAATTGACTTGCCCGAACGGATGTTCGCCCATTCGCTGAGGTTGGTCTTGCCAAAAATCACCGCTCCGGCTGCGCGCAGCCGCGCCACCAGCGGAGCGTCGCGGTTAGTGACATTATTGATGAGCGCGAGGCTGCCGGCGGTGGTCGGAAGCGGACCCGCGACATCCACATTGTCCTTAATCAGCACCGGTTGGCCTGCAAGCGATCCGCGAGCTCCGCTGATGTCGATGCGGCGCGCCTGCGTGATCGCAGTCGGATCGAGTGCAATGACCGATCCCACTGCGGGATCGATGCGCTGCACGCGCTCGATCGCTGCCAGCGTCGCCGCTTCAGCAGGACCGGGCAAAGCGATTTCCATCGGCGCGGCAGTTCTGATGTCGCCACCCCGACCGCTACAGCCCGCCAGCAACACGACTGCCAAAACGGCGAATCGGCCATCTACCATTTGGACTCACATTTCTCATATTGAGATTCAGCGGCGCGTGATTTGATGGAAAGACAAAAAATCATGTCTCGGATTTCCTTAGGTTTTTCCAAAAAACCCAACATCTGTAATCTCGCGTTCAGGTACGCCTTGCAAGCGGAGATTCCATGACCGCCAATAGTCTGACAATCGCCGCTTTGCTTGCGGGAAGCGCTTTTCTGTCACCGGCCGTCAGCCGCGCTCAGACGACAACTACGCCCACGCCGACGGCGCAGCCTACACCGATGCAGGCCGCTGCGGGTCAGCCCGCGCCCCAAACTGGGCCCGGCGATGGCGCGGACGATGAAGCAGACCCGGAAGAGATCGTGGTGGTTGGCCGTCGGAACCCGAACGCGGTGATCGGAGATATTCCGCCCGAAAATGTGCTGAATGCGCGCGACATCCGGGCTTACGGCGCGACATCGGTGGCCGAGTTGCTCACCGCTCTTGCGCCGCAGACTGGAAGTTCGCGCGGACGCGGCGGTGGCGGACCGGTGGTGTTGCTGAATGGGAAACGGATCTCCGGGTTCCGCGAGATTCGCGACCTGCCACCTGAAGCGATCCAGCGCGTGGAAATCTTCCCCGAGGAAGTGGCGCTGAAATATGGCTACCGGGCCGATCAGCGGGTGGTCAATTTCGTGCTCCGAAACCGCTTTCGCTCGACGACTGCTCGCGCCGAGGCCGGCCTTTCGGCTGGTGGCGAACGCAAGAGCGGCGAGGCTGACGTCACCCGTCTCATGATCGACCGAAGTGGTCGCACGACGTTCAACGCTCACGCCGAAAATTCTAACTCGGTCCTCGAGAGCGACCGCAACATCGCTTACGACCCGGTAACTCAAGGCAGTATCGATCCGCGGCAGTTCCGGACCCTGATCGGTGAACGGCGGCTGGTCCGGGGCGGCGCGACCATCAACCGCACCTTGTTCGGAGATGTCGCGTCCACCTTCGACGGGCAAGTTGAATATAGCGATGGCCGAAGCTTGCTCGGGCCTTCGATCACCAACATCGGCGATCCGCTGGCTCGCGAAAGCGACACCTTGTCTGGCCACCTCGGCACGGCATTCAACGGGCAGAAGGATCGCTGGCGCTGGTCCCTGACGGGTGCCTATGACGTCGCGCGATCGATCACCGACACCGACCGCGAAAACACTTTGCCGGCCTTCTTCACGGACAGAGCACGCTCCGTGAACCAGACCGGCGAAGTCAACCTGGTGGCAAACGGACCGCTCGCGCGCGTTCCCGCCGGTGTGGCGAACGTGACGCTCAGGACGGGGGTCGAGGCGCGCAAACTCGACAGCCGTGCGAGCCGCTTCGGAACTGTCACCAGGAGCGATCTTGGACGACGCGCAGTGGAAGGGTCCGTCAACGTCGACGTACCGATTGCCCGCCGCGACGACGTCCTCTCCGCGCTTGGCAACCTGACCCTCAATGCGAATGCGGAGGTCGAGCATCTGAGCGATTTCGGCAGTCTGCTAACTTATGGTGCCGGCTTCTTCTGGTCGCCGATCGAGCGGTTCAACATCATCACTTCTTTTACGCGGGAGGAAGGCTCGCCCAGTCTGCAACAGCTCGGCGACGCCGAAATCGTCACACCAAACAGCCGGATTTTCGACTTCGTGAATGGCGTGAATGCGACCGTCGAGTCCGTCGCCGCCGGTAACCCCAACCTCAACGCGGACAAGCGGCGAGTGTTCAAGATCGGCGCCAATACCCGGCCGATCGAAGGCAGGGATCTGGAAATCCGCGCCGATTACATTCGCACGCGCACCGACGATCCGATTTCCGGCTTCCCCGGCCCGACAGCGGCGATCGAGGCGGCTTTCCGCACACGATTCACCAGAACACCGGGGCCTTGTCCGGATGACCCCTCGCGCACGTGCAATCTGCTTCGGCGTGTAGATTTCCGGCCGGTCAATTTCGACAGCTCTGCCCGTGACGAAATCCGGTGGGGCTTCACCTTTTCCAAACCGCTGACTTCCGCCAGGCCGACCCCGGCGCAGATTGAAGCATTTCGACAGCAGCGTGAACGCGCAGGCCTGCCGCCGCTTCCGCAGGGACCCGCCGGCGGCGGCCGGCAAGGCGGCGGCCCGGGCGGAGGACAAGGCGGCGGCGGTCCCGGACGCAGCAGCGGTAGCGGAGGCGGCGGCTTCGGGGGCTTCGGGGGTGGCGGTCAGGGCGGACGCATCCAGCTTTCCGTTTTCCACACCGTCCTTTTGAAGGACGAGGTCCGTATTCGGCCCGGGCTGCCGGTGCTCGATTATCTCAATGGGGAGCCGCGCGGCAACGGCCCTGGCACCGCACAACATGTGATCGAGGCGGAGGGGGGCTATTCCAATAACGGCCTGGGCGCACGGTTCACTGCCAACGTCCAGAGCGGCAGCCGCGTCATCGGCGGGCGATCCGGAAATCTGAGATTTGCCCCGCTCGCCAAGTTCAACACCCGCCTCTTCGCCAACCTTGGCGAGCGGCCCGATTTAATAATCAAATATCCGTGGATGCGCGGAGCCTCGGTACGCCTCGATGTCGACAATATCTTCGATGCGCGTCTGCGCGTCCGCGACGATCGCGGGTTCGCGCCCGTCAATTATCAGCCCGACTATCAGGACGCGCAGGGGCGAACCGTCCGCATTTCGATCCGCAAGCTGTTCCTGCCGCCGCCGAGCTTCTTCCGCCGCCAAGGTGGCCAGGGCGGAGGCGGGCAAGGTGGCGGCCGTCCGGGCGGTGCGGGCGGGCAGGGTGGCGGCGATGGCCGTCCGGGTCCGGCAGTTCAGCCGAGCCCGCCCGTCAGCGGTCCAGGCGCAGCCCCGGTTCAGCCGAACTCGGCAGCGCCGACCACCAACTAAGCCTTCTTCGCCCGCTCCAGGCCGTCGCGGATCACCTGCAAGGCGTCTTCGCGACCGCCCCAGTGGCCGACCCGAGTCCATTTCTCGGGCTCGAGATCCTTATAATGGGTGAAAAAGTGCGAGATTTGATCGAGCACGATCGGCGGGAGATGCTCGCCCTCGCTGACATCCGTATAATAAGGCGAGGTCGTGATTTCGGGCACCGCCAGTAATTTCTCGTCGCCGCCCGCCTCGTCTTCCAGGAACAGCACGGCGATCGGTCGCGCCCGCACCACGCAGCCGGGCATGAACGGCCAGCGCGCCATTACCAGGCAATCGAGCGGATCGCCGTCCTCTCCAAGCGTATGCGGGATGAAACCGTAATTGGCCGGATAGCGCATCGAAGTGTGCAAAATGCGGTCGACGAAGATCGCGCCCGACGTCTTGTCGAGCTCATACTTCACCGGCTCGCCGCCAATCGGCACCTCGATCACGACATTGACGCTTTCGGGCGGGTTGCTCCCGGCGGGGACGAGGTCGAGGTTCATCGCGGTTCCAGCAGAAGATCGAGCGGACCCTTGCCCTTGCCGACTTTGACGAAGCGCGGATAGCGGAGGCCGCCCGTATATTTGATGTCGATCGGTCGGACTTGCTCGCCCGTCTTTATGATCAAGTGCACTGGCTGGCCCTTTTTCGATGCGGTAATCGCCGTTGATAATCGCTCGCCGGAATAGGTGCGATCGGACACGGCGAGGATCTCGTCGCCGGTCTTGAGCTGGGCATCGAACGCCGGTGAGCCCCACAAGACCGTGCCGATCTTGCCTTTCGCGACGGTGAAGCCAAGCGAGTAGAGGAAATCGTCATAGCCACCCAGCTTGGCGCGGGCGGTGTTAGCGGGGGTCATCTCCTCGGCGTAGCGCAATTCATAGCCGGACCGCGTAAAGCCCCCGAGCGGAGCCCGTTCGGTCGGGACGTCCACACGATCATGCAGGAACCCGGCCCAATTGTAGGGATAGACGGACTGCAGCGTGCCGATCACATCCTGCCGCGTGTAGGGGAGCACGCCCCAGTCGCCGTCGCGCACTCCGAAAAAGGCACGGGCGAAGTCGTCCATTCCACGCTTGCCGCCGGTGCCTTGCCGGATGATGGCATCGGCCTCGATCCAGATCAGCATGCCTTCGTTGTAATAGTCCTCGTTCCTCTGAAAGCTGCCCCAAGGCTCCGGTCCTCGGTTCTGGACGATCGGATCGTAGGTCGTGTCCACGAGCGGTCGCCACAGGCGCCCCTTCTGATTGTCGAGGCCCGCGGCCGCGCGGGCCATATTGTCGAGCACGTCCTGCTTGCTGGTCATGCCGGAGCGCGCTTCGATCACAAAGCCCCAGAATTGCGTCTGTCCCTCGTAGACCCAGAGCAGGCTGTTGCGCATCGGCATGCGGAAGTCGGCGGTGAACATTTCGGCCGGGCGTCGGAATTTCCCGTCCCAGCTGTGAACGAACTCGTGCGGGAAGACATTCCGGTCCAACAGATGATTCTTGTAGTCGATATAATAACCCGGATCGGTTGAGATCTCGGTGCTGCGGTGATGCTCGAGACCGATGCCGCCGATGGTGTCGCTGACGGCATTCATGAACTCGTAGTGATCGAAGTGCCGCGACCCGAAGGTTTTGATCGTCTGATCGACCATCGTGCGATGCTTGGCCAGCACATCGGTGGGGATCGCCAGTTGCTTCGGATCGTCGGCCAAGCTGTTGAGCGTGACGCCGTGACCGAGGCTATCCTTTCGGAAGTATTGGCCGGTCATCACGGGCGAGTCCTGCAGCGTTTCGTAGCTGACCTCGCCATAAGTGACGCGATTGCCGGAAGCGGCGCTGGCCGGTCGTAACGCAGTGGCCGCTTGCCATCCGGCTGGCAGGGTCAACGATGCGACGACGGGAATCCGGCGGGTGTAATAACCTGCCGGATAGAGCGACACCGATTCCCACTGCACGTTGACCATCGTGGGCGTCACCACCACGCGGCCCTGATTCGGCTGGGTTGCCGATAAGAACGAAAAGCGCGCTTCGATCGCGGCCACGCCTGCCGGCACTTCGACATGATAAGCGTAGACCTCGACCGGGTCGCGCGACCAGGCCAGCTTTCGCCCGTTACCGAAGAATTCAATCCCCGCGACTTTGTCGATTTGGCCGTCGGGTCCGTGGTGCCCGGGGAGCCATTCCGGGAAGAGCAGGGTCAGGCGTCCCGCGCCCGCGACCGGGACGACTTCCCGGACCCGAATGATGCCGCGCGCCGTATCGGTCGCATCGACCTCAAGGCGAATGGTCCCCGGATAAGCCACGTCGCGCGCGGCCGGGATGGTATCGACAATCGGAACAGGATCGGGAACGCTGTTCTGGGCGGCGAGAAGGAGCGGGGCCGCGATCAACAATGCGGCGCTATAGAAGAGGTTACGCATGGCCGAGCGCCTAGCGTTTCCGCCGCTGTGCCGCTAGTGCGCTCGGCAAGGGATGGCGCACAACAAGATTCAACCGGTCCGGGGAATGCAGAGTCTGGTGGGCGAGGAAGCCGACCGGATGCACGCGGTTGTGGAGACCTTCGACCGGGTCCGGCGCTTGTTTGGATTCCGGCGGGTCGAGGTGCCGGTGCTGGAGCCGACGGCGGTGTTCGCGCGCTCGCTCGGCGAAACCACGGACGTGGTCTCGAAGGAGATGTACACATTCGAGGATCGCGGCGGGGATAGCGTTACCCTGCGTCCGGAGTTCACCGCCGGTATCGCCCGCGCTTATCTGTCCGAGGGCTGGCAGCAATATGCTCCGCTCAAGGTCGCAACCCATGGCCCGGCATTCCGCTACGAACGCCCGCAGAAAGGCCGCTTCCGCCAGTTCCATCAGCTCGACGCGGAGATTATCGGCGCCGGTGAGCCTGCAGCGGATGTAGAGCTGCTGTGCTTTGCGGACCTGCTGCTGAAAGAACTCGGCATAAGCGACGGAATCACCCTTCAGCTCAACACGCTCGGCGATCCGGAGACGCGCGTCGCGTGGCGGGCGGCGCTGGTCGACTTTTTCTCTGCTCATGCCTCCGATCTATCTGAGGAGAGCCGTGAGCGTCTCGAGCGAAATCCGCTGCGTATCCTCGACAGTAAGGACGCGCGGGACCAAGCGATCGCATCCGGAGCGCCGGACATTGACGATTATCTGACGAGCGAGGCTTCGGACTTCTTCGCGGCGGTGACGGCGGGTCTCGATGCTTCGGGCGTGGATTGGGCGCGCGCGGGGAGCCTGGTCCGGGGCCTCGATTACTACCGCCACACCGCGTTCGAGTTCGTTACCGACCAGCTCGGGGCGCAAGGCACGGTGCTCGCCGGCGGCCGCTATGACGGTCTGATCGAAGCGCTCGGCGGATCCCACACGCCATCGGTCGGGTGGGCAGCGGGGATCGAACGGCTCGCGATGATGATCGCGGCGCCCCAAATTGAGGTCACCGATGTGGCCGTTGTGGTCGAACATGACCGGGCGTCTGAGGCTGCCTTCGCGGTTGCCGTGCATTTGCGCAACGCCGCACTGGGGGTAGAAATTTACGCGAGTGGATCGCTACGCAAGCGGCGGGATCGCGCCATCAAGAACGGTGCGCGCGAAATCCTGACTCTTGACGTCGGCGACGGGCGTATCACAAGCCGCATTAGCTCGGCGTCGGAATCGAAGGTGGAACAGGCATTGGTCGATTATTCGTGGCCGGCACCGCTGCCTGAATGACCAGCATTTCATCTGCACGGATTGCCTCGATCGAGGCGCGCAAGCATGAGCTTGCCAAGGCGATGACCGTCGGTGACCTCGCGCCCGAAGAATTCGTGCGGCTGTCGAAGGAATATGCGGCGGTCGAGCCGGTCGCCGCTGCAGCGCGCGAGGTCCGCCGTCTGCGCGCCGAGCGCGAGAGCCTGTTGTCGATGACCAAGGACGCTGACGACGAGCTTCGGCAAATGGCGTCCGACGAACTGCACAGTATCGAAACCAGTTT
>JBDSZD010000325.1:0-2605 GCA_039925325.1 Sphingomicrobium sp. | reverse complement strand
TCGGCCATTTCGTCGAAGCGGAGGTCGGCGAATGCCCGATCGAGCTTGGCCAGCGTTTCCACGACTTCGCCGATGATCCAGCGGTTGACTGCCAGCTCGGCGGATGGCGCGGCGATGCTGTCACTTGCGCCGACGCCGTTCATTTGCAGGAAGCGCGCGGCGTTCCACAGCTTGGTGGCGAAGTTGCGATAGCCCTCGACGCGCTTTTCATCGAGCTTGATGTCGCGGCCCTGGCTCTCCATCGCCGCGAGTGTGAAGCGAAGCGCGTCGGCGCCGTATCTGTCGATCAGGCCGAGCGGGTCGACGGTGTTGCCCTTCGACTTGGACATCTTCTGGCCGTGCGCATCGCGGACCAGGCCATGGAGGTAGAGTGTGCGCCAAGGCACTTCTCGCATGAACTCAATGCCCTGCATCGCCATGCGGGCATCCCAGAAGAAGAGGATGTCGAAGCCCGAGATGAGCACATCGTTCGGATAGTGGCGGGCAAGGTCGCTGGTCGGCTCGGGCCAGCCGAGCGTGGCGAAGGGCCAGAGGGCCGAGCTGAACCAAGTGTCGAGGACGTCTTCGTCCTGGCGCAACTCAACCCCCGCTCCGACCTGCGCTTGTGCCTCAGCATAAGTTTCCGCAACAAAAATGTTGCCATCCGCGTCGAACCACGCGGGTATCCGGTGCCCCCACCATAATTGCCGCGAGACGCACCAGGGCTGGATATTTTCGAGCCAGTTGAACCACGTCTTGGCCCAGCTTTCCGGGACGATCTCGATCGCGCCCGAGCGGACCGCCTCGATCGCCGGCTTGGCCAGAGTTGCCGCATCGACATACCATTGGTCGGTCAACCACGGCTCGATCACCACGCCCGAACGGTCGCCGAACGGGGTTGCGATTGTCCGGTCCTCGACGGACAGGAGCGCGCCATCCGCTTTTAGCAACTCGACCACTCGCTTGCGGGCCTCGAAGCGGTCCATGCCGAGCAGTTCGTCGGGAATGCCGCCGCACTGAACGATCCGCGCGCTCCCATCGAGCATATTGAGCATTTCCCCCGGCTTGAAGCCCGCGCGTTTGCCGACCTCATAGTCGTTGAAGTCGTGGCCGGGCGTGATCTTGACTGCGCCTGAGCCAAGCTCCGGATCGGCATGTTCGTCGGTGATGATCGGTATCAGTCGACCGGTGATCGGCAGCCGCACCTGCTTGCCGACGAGGTCGCGGTAGCGTTCGTCGTCCGGATGCACGGCGACCGCCATGTCGGCCAGCATCGTCTCGGGACGGGTGGTCGCGACCGAGATGTGGCCGCTCCCGTCGGCGAGCGGATACGCCAAGTGCCAGAAGTTGCCGGGGACCTCCTTGGTCTCGACTTCGAGGTCGCTGATCGCGGTCTGAAAGCGCGGGTCCCAGTTCACCAGGCGCTTGTCGCGGTAGAGCAGCCCCCGCTTATGCAATTCCACGAACACGTGGGTGACCGCCTTCGAGAACCCCTCGTCCATGGTGAAACGTTCGTTGGACCAGTCGCAGCTCGCGCCAAGCCGGCGCAGCTGCTGCGTGATCTGACCGCCGCTTTCTTCCTTCCACTGCCACACGCGGTCGACGAAGGCTTCACGGCCAAGGTCGGTGCGCTTCTTCTGCTCGAGATCGAGCTGCCGCTCGACCACCATCTGGGTAGCGATGCCGGCATGGTCGGTGCCCACGACCCATAGGCTGTCCTTGCCCTGCATGCGGGCGTGCCGGACGAGAATGTCCTGCAACGTGATATCGAGCGCATGGCCGATGTGCAGCGAACCGGTGACGTTGGGGGGCGGCATGACGATGGTGAACGGCATTTCAGCCGGCCGCTCGGGACGGAACAGCCCCTGGCTCTCCCAATGCGCATACCAGCGCTGTTCGATGGACGCGGGATCGAAGGTCTTGGCGAGTTCGGTCATTGGGCGCGGTTAGCGAGGTTTTTTCGTCATTGCGAGCGCAGCGAAGCAATCCAGCGCGGCACTGGATTGCCACGTCGCTGCGCTCCTCGCAATGACGATCAGCGTTTCAGGTAACGACCCATCCAGCCGAACACTTCGTCATACCATTGGATCGAATTCTTGGGCTTCAGCACCCAATGGTTCTCGTCGGGAAAGACGAGCAGCCGCGACGGGACATTGCGGCGCTGGAGCGCGGTGAAAGCAGCGAGCCCCTGCGTATAGGGGATGCGAAAATCCTTTTCGCCGGTGATCACCAGCATTGGCGTTTTCCACTTTGCGACATGGTTGACCGGGTTCCAGCGCTCGAACGCGGCTGGATCCTCATAATAGGACTTCCCGCCATGCTCCCACTCGTCGAACCACAATTCCTCGGTTTCATAGGCCATGGCGCGGGCGTCGAACACGCCGTCGTGCTGGATCAGGCATTTGAACCGGTCGGGCCACTGGCCCGCGATCCAGTTCATCATGTATCCGCCATACGAAGCGCCAAGCGCACAGGCGCGGCCGGCATCGAGCTGCGGATCCTGCGCGGTCACATCGGCAAGGCCAAGCTGCAGGTCCTGCAGCGGCTTGCCGCCCCAGTCATTGTTGATCGCATCGGTGAAGGCCTGGCCGTAGCCGGTCGAACCGTGGAAATCGACGCTGACGAC
>JBDSZD010000324.1:0-5580 GCA_039925325.1 Sphingomicrobium sp. | reverse complement strand
TTGTTCAGCCAATCTGCGCTCAACCCTGCCAATCGGCTTGCCCCAGCCAACCACGAGCGCTGCACTTCATAAGCGTTGTAGAGCAATATTTTCCACCTTCCGCGTTCCAACCGATGTGGCGGGCAATCGCTCCGTGCGCAAGACAAATGGTGCAGTGCAACGTTGCCGGCGCAGCAATTGAGGGTCGCGCCCGCGACTGCTAGTGGCGCTTGCAATGGCCAAGATCCAATCGCGTCCCAAGGGGAAATCGCTCGCCAGCCTCCAGATGATTGGCGGCTTCGCGGCGCATTACCCGGTGAGGATCGCGGCGGCGTCGCTGGCCCTGCTAGTCGCCGCCGCCGCAACATCCGGCATCCCCTATGCCTTCAAACTGATCATCGACAACGGTTTCGGCGCGGGCGGCAGCATCGAGGATCTGGCCCGCTGGTTTAAACTTCTGCTGATGGTCGTCGCGGTGATGGCCGTCTCCACCGCCATGCGCTTCTATTTCGTGTCGATGCTCGGTGAGCGCACCGTCGCGGACATACGCCTTGCCGTACACCGCAATCTGCTGCGACTCTCGCCCGCCTACTTCGAAGAAAACCGGCCGGCCGAAATCGCGTCGCGGATCACGGTGGACACGACCGTCATCGAACAAGTCGTCGGCACGACCGCATCGGTGGCGCTCCGCAACATCATCCTGGCGCTGGCCTGCACCGCTATCCTTTTCTACCTCGCGCCGAAGCTCGCCGGGCTGATGCTATTGGTCATCCCCCTCGTCATGGGTCCGATCATCGTCCTGGGACGGCGGATCCGGCACTTTTCCACCCGCACCCAGGACCGTATCGCCGACGTCGGAACCATCGCCAGTGAAGTGCTGGGAGCGATGAAAATCGTTCAGGCCTTTGGGCAGGAAGAGCGGGAAAGCATTCGCTTCGGCCAGGCCGTCGAAGCGGTCTTTTCCACCGCCAAGCGCCGAATCCTTTTGCGCGCCTTCATGACGGCGATCGCGATCGCATTGATGTTTAGCTCGATCATCCTGGTCATTTGGCAAGGTGCGATCGACGTCGCCGCGGGTCGGATGACCGGCGGCACGATCGCCGCCTTCGTCCTTTACGGCGGACTGCTGGCCGGCGCGTTCGGCGCATTGTCCGAAGTTTATGGCGATCTTTTGCGCGCTGCCGGAGCGTCGGAACGATTGACCGAGTTGCTGGCTGCCAAGGCCGATATTGCAGCGCCAGCTAACCCGGCGCACTTCCCCCGCCCAACGCGCGGCGAGCTCAGTTTCGAGAATGTGACCTTCCGATACCCGACCCGGCCCGACGTCTCGGCGCTCGCCAGCTTTGCCTTGTCGGTACGGGCGCGCGAACGGCTAGCGGTGGTCGGTCCATCCGGGGCCGGAAAGACGACGATATTTCAGCTGGCGCAGCGCTTCTACGATCCGCAGCAAGGGCGCATCCTGCTCGACGGCATCGACATCCGCGACGCCGACCCGGCCGATCTGCGCCAGCGCATCGCCATCGTTCCGCAGGACACGATGATCTTCGCGGCCTCCGCACGCGACAATTTGCGATACGGCAATTGGAACGCCAGCGAAGACCAATTGTGGCAGGCGGCGCACGACGCCAATGCAGAACAATTCCTGCGCGCGCTTCCCGACGGACTCGACACCTTCATGGGCGAAGACGGAGCCAGGCTTTCGGGCGGTCAGCGGCAGCGAATCGCTATCGCGCGCGCGCTGCTCCGCGATGCTCCGCTGCTGCTGCTCGACGAAGCGACTTCGGCGCTGGACGCCGAGAGCGAGCGGCTGGTTCAGGACGCGCTCGACCGGCTGATGGCCGACCGCACCACCATCGTCATCGCCCACCGTCTGGCGACCGTGCGCGCTGCGGACCGGATCGTAGTGATGGACCATGGCCGCATCGTCGAGGAGGGCAATCATGCCGCCCTTATCGGAACCGGCGGGATCTATGCCCGCCTCGCCCGTCTGCAATTCGAAGGCGAAGCGGCCTAGCTCTGCGCGCCGTCGCTTGCGCCACCGGACGGTTTCGCCGAGGGCTTGCGTCTCGTCGCCGACGCAGAGCGTGTCGCCTTTTTAGCACGTGTCGCGCGGCTTGGCGCTGCTTTGGCTGATCCGGCTGACGCTTTCTTCCGCGTCCCGGCCTTCGCTGCGGAAGGCTTGGCCGTTGATGACTTCGCCTTGGACGACTTTGCGCGGCTCGCTCCAGATTTTGAAGTCTTGGCCGAGGTGGCGTCCTCGCCGCCCCAACGTCCCGACAGGACGCGCTGCGCTGCATCGGCCACCGCTTCGGCGATGATCGACCCGAGACGGGTCGCGCTGGAAACGGCTGCATTTGCCGCCTGGCTTGCGGTATCTGCCGCATCAAGGCCTGCATCGCGGATCTTGCGCCGTGCCGCGGGGCTTGCGCTGATCGCTGCCGCCGCTGCTGCGAGGCCCGCCGCCAACATCTCGCGGCTCATTGCCGCTTTCGCAATCTTGTCGACCATGTCCTTGCTCGACTTCGAGGACGAACTGTTCTTGCTTCCCGACTTGGCCATATCTGGTCTCCCTCTTTTGCGACAAAGACACTTCAAAGCCGTAACGGTTCCGAATCACCTGTAAAGTGCTACGGCTTCGCCTGCCGGAGTTCATCCGATGTTCAAGGCTTCACTGCAAAGCGATGGCGACATGGTGTTTTCCGCATGACCTTCGCGCATCTCTTCGCATTCCTGTCTTCCCTGCTGACTCCGGGCGGAGCCGGTCAGGTCGCTCAGTCACGGGCAGTGTCGCAGGTGACGATTCAGGAGCAGCTGATCGTGCGCGTGCCGGTCCAGTCGCGGCCCCAGCGCTTCGAATGGGAGGAGCATAAGGGCCCGAAATGTATCGCGACAAGTGATATTCGGGGAGCAAAACTGTCGGGTCCGCAGCAGGTCGATCTCATGCTCCGCGATCACTCTCGCATCCGCGCCAAGTTCGACGACGATTGTCCTGCGCTCGATTTCTATGAAGGCTTCTACCTGAAGCCGGAGGATGAGAATTTATGCGCCAAACGCGATTCCGTCCGCTCGCGCATGGGTGGCAGCTGCCGGATCGAGAAGTTCCGGCGCCTCACCCCAAAGGACAAACGCTGAGCATTTCTTGACTTTTCGCCTCCCGCGCGCTTAGCCGGATATGCAAGCGGAAAGCGCGAATACGTGCGCCCGTTTCCCTCTACTTTTCCGGAATTTTATGCCTTTCGCCGAACTCGGCCTATCCGAACAACTGGTCCGCGCGGTTACCGACAGCGGCTATAACGATCCCACGCCGATCCAGAAGGGCGCGATCCCGCCCGTCCTGATGGGCAAGGACCTGATCGGCATCGCCCAGACCGGCACCGGCAAGACGGCAGCTTTTGTCCTGCCGATGATCGATATTTTGGGTGAGGGCCGCACCCGCGCGCGGATGCCGCGTTCGCTGATCCTCGAACCGACGCGCGAACTTGCTGCGCAGGTCGCCGAGAATTTCGAGAAATACGGCAAATATCACAAGCTCTCGATGGCGCTGCTCATCGGCGGCGTTCAAATGGGCGATCAAATCAAGGCGCTGGAAAAGGGCGTCGACGTGCTGATCGCCACGCCGGGACGCCTGATGGACCTGTTCGGCCGCGGCAAGATCATGCTCAACGGCTGCGAACTGCTGGTGATCGACGAAGCTGACCGCATGCTCGACATGGGCTTCATCCCCGACATCGAGGAAATCTGCTCGAAGCTGCCCAAGTCACGGCAGACCTTTCTGTTCTCGGCAACCATGCCGCCGCCGATTCAAAAGCTCGCGGCCAAGTTCCTGACCGACCCGCGCCGGGTCGAGGTGGCGCGTCCTGCCACCGCCAATATCAATATCGAACAGCGTTTGATCGACGTCAGGCCGGACAAGAAAAAGGACGTGTTGCGCGAACTGCTTCGACACGAAGAGTTCAAGAACGCGATCATCTTCTGCAATCGCAAGACGACCGTCCGCGAACTCGCAACCAGCCTCAAGCGATCCGGCTTTCCCGTCGGCCAGATCCACGGTGACATGGAGCAATCCGACCGCATCGCCGAGTTCGACCGCTTCAAGAATGACGAAATCACGGTCTTGGTGGCATCGGACGTCGCCGCGCGCGGGCTTGACGTCAAAGGCGTCAGCCATGTGATCAATTTCGACGTGCCGTGGCAGCCCGACGATTATATCCACCGCATCGGCCGCACCGGCCGCGCGGGAATGACGGGTATTGCCATCATGCTCGCGACCAAGGCCGACGCCGAAGCGGTGGCCGGCATCGAGAAATTGACCGGGATGAAACTTCCGCGCGTCGGTGCCAGCGCCGAGGCCGCCGCCGACCCGGTTGCCAGTGAAAAGCCTCCAGAAGCGCGCAGCAGGCCCGCTGCCACGCCCAAAGGCGAAGCGCGGCCCGCGCGTGAGCCGCGCCCCGCGCGTGAGGCTCGCCCGGCACGGGAAGCGCGCGAGCCTCGCCCGGCGCGTGAGCCTGGCCCGGTACGGGAAGCGCGCGAGGAGCCCACGCCCCGCGAGGAGCGCGCCCCACGGCCCGAACGCACCCCGCGTCAGGAGCCGAAAGCGGAGCCGCAACTCATTGTCGAAGACCTCGAGCCGGAATGGAATGGCCCCCTGCCCTCATTCCTGTCGTTTCGCGCGAGCTGAATCGGGCTGCCGCTGGAAACGCGCTCGTTGCATCCCTAGCTGTGCTGCTCGCGACGCCGAGGAGCCAAAATGACCGACACTATTGAATATATTCCGCCGAAGGTGTGGACTTGGGAGCAGCCGAGCGGGGGCCAATTCGCCAACATCAACCGGCCCATCGCCGGGCCGACGCACGACCAGGATCTTCCGGTCGGTCGCCATCCGTTCCAGCTTTATTCGCTCGCCACGCCCAACGGGCAAAAGGTCTCGATCCTGTTCGAGGAATTGCTCGAACGCGGGCATTCCGAGGCCGAATATGACGCCTGGCTGATCCGCATCGGCGAGGGCGATCAATTCTCCAGCGGCTTTGTTGAGGTCAATCCCAACTCGAAAATCCCTGCGTTGCTCGATCGCAGTGGACACGAGCCAATCCGCATCTTCGAATCCGGCGCGATGCTACTGCACCTTGCCGAGAAGTTCGGCGAGTTCCTGCCGACCTCCGGAGCCGCCCGCGCCGAAACCCTGTCCTGGCTGTTCTGGCAGATGGGGAGCGCGCCATTTCTCGGCGGCGGGTTCGGCCATTTCTTCGTCTATGCACCCGTTAAAATCGAATATGCGATCAACCGCTATGCGATGGAGGCCAAGCGCCAGCTCGACGTCCTCAACCGCCAACTCGCCGACCATGAGTATATCGCCGGAGCCGATTACAGCATCGCCGATATGGCCATCTGGCCGTGGTACGGACAGGTCGCGCTCGGCCAGACCTATGCCGGCGCCGACGAATTCCTGTCGACGCACGAATACGAACATGTGCTGCGCTGGGCCCGCCAGATCGCCGCGCGGCCAGCCGTCAAACGCGGACGCATCGTCAACAAGGCCAGCGGCGACCCCAGCGAGCAACTCCACGAACGCCACGACGCCAGCGACTTTGAGCTGCGTACGCA
>JBDSZD010000323.1:0-5945 GCA_039925325.1 Sphingomicrobium sp. | reverse complement strand
CTGCGCTTTCTTGAACAGCGCACGGACGCCGTCGAAGGGTTCGAGATCGTTCCGGAGGGCACTTTGGCGCTGGTGCTTGAGCACGTCCACGGCACGCGCAATCCGCTTGGCGGCGACCATGCCTGGCATTTGCTGGTGGAAGCCACCACGTCCGGCGACGGTGGCGATCTGCGCGCGGACATCGAGACCCATCTTGCCGAGGCCCTGGACGCGGGCCTGATCGAGGACGCGACGATTGCCGCCAACGAGGCGCAGGCCGAAGCCTTTTGGCACATGCGCGATTCGATTGCCGAAGCGGAGCGGGCGCATGGCGCGTCGCTCGCCCACGACATTTCGGTTCCGGTCGGCGACATGCCCCGGTTCATTGTCGAGTCCGGAGCTGCGGTCGAGGAAGCATTCCCGGGTACCCGGGTCGGCGCCTTCGGCCACCTTGGCGACGGCAATGTCCATTTCCACGTGCAGGTTCGCACACCTGCCGACGGCTGGTCGTGGAACAACGATCAGGGCCAAGCTATCTCGCGCCTGGTCTATGATCTGGTGAGCAAGGCGGGCGGCTCGATCTCCGCCGAACATGGCATCGGCCAGGCCAAGGTCGACGAGTTCGAGCGGCTTACGCCCGCTCCGCGCGTCGCCGCCGTCCGCGCGATCAAGCACGCGCTCGACCCGCACAATCTGTTCAATCCGGGCAAGCTCGTCCGCTAGAGTCTGTTTCAGATTGGTTGAAGCGTTCCGTCTTACTGAACCAGACTCTAGGCGGCGATCGAAAATCCGCGATCGGCTGCGGACCGCCGCGCGTCGTTGACCAGCAGCGCAACCGCCGCGCCTTCCAGCTCGGCATGCTTGAATGACGCGGTGGCAGTCGGAACATCGCGCAGGCGGCGAGCGTAGGGCCCTTCGATCATGAACTGCCGGTTGAGGTCGGTGCGGCGAAGCGTCGTTCGCAGCGCTGCGGTGATGCTGCCGGTCAGGATGACGCCGTCCCAGGCACCGAAGCCAAGCACCATATTGCCCGTGAAATGCCAGAACGCCTTGGCGAACAATTCCAGCGCCTCGGCAATAACGGGGTCGCCGCGCATCATGCTTGGCGCAAGCAGGTCGTGCAGAGTCTTGCCGCCGCTGTTCCGGCCCTGGATGGCGCACAAAGCTTCGTAGATCGCGAGCAGTCCCGGGCCGGAAATCAGCGTCTCCGCAGTCACCGGCGCATTGCCCTTGCGAAGCTTGTTCAGGACCGGAGCGAGGTCGGGCAATCCGTCCATGATCCCCAGATGCCCGCCTTCGGTCGGCAGGACATTGACGAAGCCATGCTCGTCGCGGGACATCATCGCCACCCCAAGGCCGCTGCCGATGCCGATGATGCAATAGGTGCCGACCTGCTGCGGGCGGACCACGGCCGACCCGGTCAGGCCCTCCATGTGCGTGCCGATATGCTCGGCGCTCATCGCCCAGGCATTGGCCGCGAAATCGTTGAGGATCAGCGGCGCGGCCTGGAACATGGCGGTCAGGCCCTGGCGCGAGAGGATCCAGCGGCTACCGGTGATCGAGATCGTATCGCCGCGCGGAACGCCGGACACCGCGATGGCCGCACGTCGCGGGAGCGCCTTCAACCCCGACTCCACTCCGAACGCAGTGATGGCGGTCGAAATCGTTGGCTGGGCCGACGGGTCATATTCGCGCACGCTGGAATGAACCAGGCGGCTAGATTCGTCGGTCAGTCCAACGCGGACCGTAGTCCTGCCAACGTCCGCGACCAGCGCAACTTTGGATATGCTTTTACTCGAAGTGCCGAACATCACCTCTCCTATACTGCACGACTGTGGGCCGGTGCACAGGTTCGTTAACACGTATGTGATAACGAAAAGTTTACATCCACGGCATGTCGGATAATTGGCGCGCCCGACAGGATTCGAACCTGTGGCCTCAAGATTAGAAGTCTCGTGCTCTATCCAGCTGAGCTACGGGCGCGCGTGCGCTGCACCTAACGCGGTTTGCGCTTCAGCGGAACAGCGCTAGCATCCGCACCATGGGGAAAATGCCGACGCCCAGCACCGATGTCGCGACCGTCAGCGGGCGCAGCTTCCGCCATTTCGACCTAGTGATGGCGGCGTTCGTCACCATTCTCCTGCTCTCGAACGTACTCGGTGCGGGCAAGGTCGCGACCATCGACCTGCCGGGCATCGGCGCGTGGCCGTTTGGCGCGGGCATCCTGTTCTTTCCCTTGTCTTATGTCATCGGCGACGTGCTGACCGAAGTGTACGGCTACGCCCGCGCGCGCCGCTGCATCTGGGTCGGCACCGCGGCGCTCCTGTTCATGGCGTTCATGGCCTGGGTCGTGGTCAAGCTTCCGCCGGCCGCGACCTGGACCAATCAGCCCGCTTACGAAGCCGTGTTCGGGCAGGTGCCGCGCATCGTCTCTGCCTCGATCGTCGCCTTCTGGGCCGGCGAGTTCGTCAACAGCTTCGTGCTTGCCAAGATGAAGGTGCTGACCAGCGGCAAACATTTGTGGTCGCGCACGATCGGCTCGACGGTCGCGGGGCAGGGCGTGGACAGCCTGATTTTCTACCCGCTGGCTTTCTGGGGCGCGCAAGGCTGGACTACCGACCTCGTCGTCACCGTGCTGTTCACCCAATGGGCGCTCAAGGTGGGATGGGAAGTGCTCTTGACCCCCGTCACTTATGCGGTGGTGAGTTTCCTCAAGCACCGCGAGGGCATCGACCTGTTCGACGTCCACACCGACTTCACCCCGTTTAAAGCGGGAGTTTGATTGTTCGTCTCAGCAGAAACAGCCGCTAGGCGCTGACCGCTTCCAGCAACCCTTCGAACATCCGCCGTCCGTCCATGTTGCCGTGCGCTGCTTCGATCGCGCGTTCCGGGTGCGGCATCAGGCCCAGCACATTGCCGCCGTCGTTCAAAATGCCGGCAATGTCGCGCGCTGAACCGTTGACCGGCTCGGCATAGCGGAACGCGATCCGACCCTCGCCTTCCAGCCGGTCGAGTGTCTCCGCATCCGCCTGATAATTGCCGTCGTGATGGGCAACGGGGATGGAGATGCGCTCGCCGGCTTCGTAGCGGCAGGTAAACATGCTCTGGCTGGTCTCCACCGTCAGCACCACCGGCCGCGAGACGAACGACAGCCAGCCATTACGCATCAGCGCGCCCGGCAGCAGCCCCGCCTCGGTCAGCACCTGAAATCCGTTGCACACGCCCAGGATCGGAACGCCGCGCGCCGCCGCTTCGGCCACCGCGCGCATCACCGGAGACCGCGCCGCCATCGCTCCGGAGCGCAGATAATCGCCGTAGGAAAAGCCGCCGGGGATGCCGACGAAATCGATTCCGTCGGGAAGCGCGCTTTCCCGATGCCAGACCATCACCGGCCGGACCCCCGTCACCTGCTCGATCGCCACTGCAAGATCGCGGTCGCAATTGGATCCGGGGAAGACGATGACTGCGGTCTTCACGCCGCGAGCCGCTCGATCCGGAAATTCTCGATCACCGTGTTCGCAAGCAATTTTCGGCACATCTCGGCGATTGCGTCGTCGCTGACGTCCTCGGCCAGCTCAAGCTCGATCAACTTGCCCGCGCGCACATCCTGCACGCCCGCGAAGCCGAGGCCTTCCAGTGCGTGATGAATGGCCTTGCCCTGCGGGTCGAGCACGCCGGGCTTGAGAGTGACGAACACGCGCGCTTTCATGGGGCCGGCCTTCGCGATTGCTGGATGCGCGCTCCTATGGCGACCCGGGCCGATTCCGGCAAGCTTTACCGGCTGTTTACCGGTCTCGGCTATGGTCGAAGCGTGGGCGTCAAGCGCTTGGCGTCGAACGAGGGATCGAAGATGGTTGGAATCTCGATTGCGATGCTGATCGCGCTGGTCGCTTATGGCGACAGTTTTTTCGGCTGGTCCGATCCCAAAGGCGAAATCCAGATCGCGATCGTCACCACCTTCATCCTCGGTATTATCTGCGGCTACCGCGCCAAGGGGTGAGAGTAGAACTGCACACGACCCGGCTCACGGAGCGGACGATCTCGGCAAGACAATGGGTTTGTGTCCCCGGAATTGCGGATGTCCCGGAATTCTGCCGGGCAATGCCTACCGACCACAATTCTTCCCTGTGGCACGCAATCTATCAATAAATTTCAACCTCTGCCGATAATCAGCTAAATTTAATGAACCAGAGTGCTTGCTGTCTAAAAAATCGAAAACCGATGTAGCAAACTGGAGATATTCACGCTTCGATATTTGCTTATCTCTGTTCAGGTCAACACACGAGAACTCAACGGGATTTAACGGAAAGGGAACCGGATTTTGCATCTTGAGCGTCGGTGCAAAAAACTTTGCCCGGAGTTCCGCCCTACTGATAGAGCCTTTCCGGCGGTCATCTAATGCGTCGAACACGTTGCCTGAATGCGCTAAGAAATCTGCTCGCCGCTCCGGGACTCCATTCGATTGAAAAATGGAGGGTTGCGGCTGCCCCGAACTAGCGGATCCGGCCGCAGACGCCACGCATGCAAATGCAAAAATAACTGATGATTTCACAACTAAATCCCTTCGATTCAGAATCTTCCGAATTCCAGGAACACCGCGGAAATCCGGGGAAACAATACTCATTTCATCGGCGATCATTCTCCGCAACGGCCGAACATCCGCTGCTTTGATTTCCCCCGAACGAACCTAACCGCGCCTTCCGGCGGGTCAACTCAATGCCAGTTGGCGTCAGCGGTCGGTCGCAGCTCTCGCGCTGCCGCCGCGATGTCTTCCAAATTGACCGCGCTGTCGAACGGGTCGTCGTCCAGCTCGGTCACCCGGTTCAGCCGCTTCTGCCAGCGACGGAGGCACTCGACATAAGGTACATAGGGCCGCCGCATCAGCGCTCCGCTCGGCAGCAACTCGACATCCGCGATACCGTTGTGCAGCCACACGCCCTCGTGCCAGTCCTGCATATCGACCGCCGGGAACAGGCACACACCGTGCAGATCGACCCCGCGGTTCACCGCCGCCAGGCTTTCGCTGACAATATCGTTCAACCAGTCGGGCCGTCCGCCGCTCAGTCCTGACGTCTCGGCAACGATGCAGGGCCGCCGATATTTGCGCCAGCCTTCCTCCAGCAGGTCGCACAACGGGCGGATCCGTTCGTCGCCGGGTTCCAGCGCCGCATGCGGGCCCTGTTCGCGATATTCCATCTGGCCGAAACTGTAATTGTTGAACCCGAGGATATCGATGGTTTCCGGGCTTCCGCCGAACTCGGGATGCTGCAAGCCGGAGATGATGTCCCAGGCGATGTAGGCGTCGTCATAACTTTCGCGATGCGCGGCCTCAGCAAGGTCGGGCCGGTCGCGCGGCGGCACCACCCAGATCAACGGGTCGATGTGGACGAAGCGCGCATGGGGGAAGTCGCCGCGGATCGCTTTGACGGCGGCAATGTCGGCGCGCGCCAATTGACAGGTGAAGCGCCGGCGAAATTCGCGGTCCTTGCCGAACGGCGCGGCCCAGCCCCATTCGCCGCCCATATAGCCCCAGAAGGTCGGCTCGTTCATCGGCGTGAACAGCAACGGGCCGTGATGGGCGCGGTCGGCGACATAGCGCGCGGCCGCCCTCGCATAAGCCGTGAAGCGCGCGACGAAGGCGTCGCTCAGCGGTTCGAGCCCGTCGGGATAGCCGTAATGGCACAGGTCCCAGATCGGCAGCACGCAGTGCCGCTTTTGCGCCTCCAGGAAGGGGTCGATGACCGAAAAATCATATTGGCCATGACCGCGGTCGACCATTGGCCACGGAATGCCTTCGCGCGCAACCGCGATACCGAGCGGCGGGAGCATCGCATAATCCTCGTCCGCATGGGCGTAATGCTTCAGCTCTTCGCTGACGTCGCGGCGGCCCTGATCCTTCCACTCGAATGTCGAACATTCGAAGCCGGACATGAAAAAGGTCGGGAAAATGCCGTCGCGCTGCGTCA
>JBDSZD010000322.1:0-9653 GCA_039925325.1 Sphingomicrobium sp. | reverse complement strand
TGCGCGCCAAGGCGCTCGCCGCCGCAATGCTCGGCAGCAAGTGGATCGTGCCGACATTGTGGACAGGCGGAACATTGCCGGTCGAGCCCTGTTGGCCGCTGCCATTCATGGTCAAGGCGCGCCACGGATGCGGGCACTTCCACGCGGTCCGAAACGCGGCCGACTATGCGATCGCGCGGACCAGGGCCCGGCGGTGGATGCGGGTCACCTACGGCAAGTGGCTCGATGAATGGCTGTATGGACGTATCGAGCCTGGTCTGCTGGTCGAACCACTGATCGGCGAGGGGCCGAACCTGCCCATCGATTACAAGCTGTTCGTCTTCGGCGGGCAGGTGCGGCTGGTGCAGGTGCATCTTGGGCGCGGCAGCAGCAATCACCGCTGGATCGTGATGGACTTGGACTGGCGGCGAGTCTCGTCGGTCAGCCGCGACCCGGACCCCGACCGGCCGCTTTCATTGGATCGGATGATCCGGGCGGCTGAACGGCTGGGCCAGGAATTCACCTTCGTCCGGATCGACTTTTACGAGGTCGAAGGCGCACCTCTGTTTGGCGAGATGACTTTTTACCCCGGGTCGGGTCTGGAGCGGATCGATCCCCCCGAGCTCGACGTCGAGATGGGGGAATGGTGCACGGCGGCGGTCGTCGCGACGGCCCATGGCGAGCAGGAACGGATGCAAGCGGCTGCATAGGTACTGCGCGTCACCCGACACGCAACGGAAGAGTCCGGAGGAAACAAGTTGAAGAGCTATCGAACCTTGGCATCCGCCTCATTGGCATTCGGCGGATTGATTCTGATCGGAATGGGATTCTATTTCGCGCTGCTCAGGCCATCGCTGTTGCCGGAAGACGCACGATATATCGGCAAATCGGCTGCCCAGATACAGCTCGCTCTCCCCGGCTTGTCGGGGTGGCTCGGGCATGTGTTCGGGGTGCTGGGCGGATATATGGCGGCAACCGGCTTGCTGACCGTCTATGTGGCAGCCACCAGCTTTAGAGCCGGAACGCGGGGTGCGAGGAGCGTGGTAGCTGTTGCAGGACTGCTTTCGATCGGCTGGATGGCAATAGAAAATTTCCTGATTTCCTCGGATTTCAAATGGCTTCTTGCCGCTTTCACATTGCCGTGGATGATTGCGCTGACGTTGGATTTACTCACGTCGTCCGGCCGAGTTGGCGAAGCTGAATCTCGAAAAGACACGCACGAGATCGACACGATCAGCAAAGAGGCCGCGATTGAATGATCGCCGCTAGGTGTCGGCCTGAAGCGTCCCGACAATTGGCCTTGAGACGAATTGCAGCAGCACGATGACGCTGATGGCCGCCGCGAAAAAGCACCAGACGGAAATGAACCAAGCAGCGTAGAGTGCGGCCGCGAGACCGAGCGAAATCGACGTCGCTACGCCGAACCAACGGACTGCCCGATGGCTGGAGAGAAGGGAGCTGACGCACGTCGCCAAAACATAGAGAGCCAGCACTCCCCCGATATAGAAATGGGGCGAAACATAGTCGATGTGATGTCCTGCAATTTGCGAAACGGTCGGTTCCATCGCAAGAAAGTAGAGCAAGTAGAGGGCCGTTGCCGCTCCGGCGACTGCTACGCCGAACAGCAGTCTGCGGCGCCATGGAACGCGCTCCAGAAGAAACACGGCCAAAGGCACGTAGAATGGCCACAGCACGTGGGAAAAAAGCGAATAGAGGTGCGTCAGCACGGCGTTGAGATGCGCCTCCTGGTTGGAAAACGTCATCCACAAGGCACCTTCAGTCAATTGCTGGATGCCGAACAAAGCAGGGATCAGCGCGAACGGCAGCTCGGTCCAGCGGCGTGCCCGTCGCGCCGTGACGGTCCCGAGAACGATAAGTGCAGTTCCGGCCGTGAAGCTGGCCGTTGCGGAAAAACACATATCGAGAGCCCCTTGTCACCGACCATGTTCGCTTGAGGGGGTCAGTCCACAGGCGATGCGATTCCGATCGCAGATGCGTACGGATTCATCTGGAGCGGGTCACCGCCGTTCCGCGGATACCGCTCAGCGAGGCTGGAGCCGCGTGAAGGCGTTATAGAAACTCGAGATCACCGCTCCGGCGAGCATCCCGAACACGAGCGACCAGAACGTCCCCTCGGCAAGCGCCCGCACCGAACTGATTTCGGCAGTCGTGAACAGACTGACATAGGCGTGGGTTGGGCTTGAAAACGGCAGCAAGGAGCCAATCCAGCAAAGCCCAAATATGACGGCTGCCGAGACACCGAGCGTGAGGGCGACGCGAAAAACCCCGAGTGTATGTGCAGAAGCCGTGGACGGGAGTTCCAAATTGATTGGGGCCGGGTGAGTCGTTTCCATGACAATCTCCATCTGTGCCCTCGTGCACTGCGGGGACGGTTTCAAAGAATTCACGACCGGGGGCCGGTCGACTGAATCGACGCTGTGGGGCGATAATGATCCAAATGATCTGAGCGGGGTCGATGTTCCACGCACGTAACGGATAACCGTTGCGACCGCCCCAGAACAGGTTCAGCGCCCGAGTTAGAAATGAACAAGCTCGACATGCCGAACGTTTCAATCGAGCGCGGATTTCGCTCGCGACTTTAAGGCGGGGACATTGCCCGCGTACCGGAGTATTCGTGCGGGCGCTCATGGGATCGGGCCCGCGACCATTGCCGTCGCATTCCCGTGACCAGATTGGGCGCTGGACCCCGACACGGTCCAGAAGTCTACGACCAGAGAGGCGACCGCCCGACATGAATCACGAACCCGATGGTATGCCTCGCGCGACAGCGGGAGCGGCGGTCGCGACCGAGGTCAAAGATCCCGTGTGCGGAATGATGGTCGACCCTGCCGCCTCACCCCATCACGTCGACTTTGAGGGCCACGCGCATCACTTTTGTAGCGCCGGGTGCCTCAAGAAGTTCAATGCTGATCCCCATCGCTATCTGCACGGCCCGGCGGATCAGGCAGCGATCAGCGCAGTGAATGTCCCTGAAGGCGCGATCTGGACCTGCCCGATGCATCCCCAGATCAGGCAAGCTGGCCCGGGAAGCTGCCCCATTTGCGGCATGGCGCTGGAGCCGCTCGAACCTGCGCTGAACGATGGGCCGAACCCCGAATTGATCGACATGAGCCGCCGTTTCTGGATCGGCGCGACCTTGTCGGTTCCGCTGGTGGTTCTGACGCTGGGGGGCGAGATCTTCGGTTGGGAGCTCGTGCCGATGGAGACCTCCATCTGGCTCCAGTTGATGCTTGCGACGCCGGTGGTGCTGTGGGGCGGATGGCCGTTCTTCCAGCGTTTCTGGGCGTCGCTAAAATCGCGCAATCTCAACATGTTCACGCTCATCGGGCTGGGCATTGGAGTGGCCTATAGCTACAGCCTGGTGGCGACGTTCGCGCCGAATCTGTTCCCATCCTCGCTGCGGACAATGGGCGGACGCGTCCCCGTCTATTTCGAGGCCGCGGCGGTCATCACGACTTTGGTGCTGCTGGGTCAGGTATTGGAACTTCGCGCGCGGTCGGCGACGGGAAAGGCGATCCGCGCCCTGCTCGGCCTCGCTCCCAAGACCGCGCGCCGCGTGAAGGACGGCAGCGAGGAGGACATCCCCCTCGAAAGCGTCGAAGTCGGCGACATCCTCCGCGTCCGTCCCGGCGAGAAAGTGCCGGTCGACGGAATCGTTATGGAAGGCCGCAGTTCGGTCGATGAATCGATGATCTCTGGAGAGCCGATCCCGGTCGAAAAGACCGAAAGCGACACGCTGACCGGAGCGACCGTGAACGGAACCGGCTCGTTGCTCATGCGGGCCGAGCGCGTGGGCCGCGACACGATGCTGTCCCAGATCGTCCGAATGGTCGCCGAGGCCCAACGCTCGCGCGCTCCGATTCAGGCGATGGCGGATAAGGTTTCCGGCTGGTTCGTGCCGGCGGTTGTCCTGGTGTCGGTTGTCGCATTCATCATCTGGTCGCTGGTTGGACCCGAGCCTCGCGTCGCCCACGCCCTGGTCAATGCGATCGCGGTCCTGATCATCGCCTGTCCTTGTGCGCTTGGCCTGGCGACCCCGATGTCGATCATGGTCGGGACCGGGCGCGGGGCGAGCGCTGGTGTGCTGGTCAAGAATGCCGAGGCGTTGGAGCTGATGGAAAAAATCGACACGTTGGTCGTCGACAAGACTGGCACGCTGACGGTCGGGAAACCGAAGCTGGTCGCGGTCAGGACCGCGAACGGTTTTGAGGAATCCGATGTGCTTCGCCTCGCCGCTGCGCTTGAACGGGGTAGCGAGCACCCACTTGCCGCCGCGATCGTGCAAGGCGCGGAGGAGCGCGGGCTCGACCTTCAAGCAAGCAGCGATTTCGCCTCGCATACGGGCAAAGGGGTGAGTGGGAAGGTTGAAGGCCGCACCGTGGCGCTTGGCAACACCGCCCTGCTCACCGACCTCGGCATCGATTACTCGGCACTTGCGGCGGAAGCCGACGAATATCGTGCCGAAGGCCAAGGGGTAATGCTGGTCGCACTGGACGGTAAGTTCGCAGGACTGGTGGTCGTGGCGGACCCGATCAAGGATTCCGCGGTCGAAGCGGTCGCCGAACTCCGTCGAAGCGGAATCCGCGTGGTGATGATGACCGGCGACAACAACCGCACGGCTCAGGCCGTCGCGCGCCGCGTTGGAATCGACGAAGTCATGGCCGATGTGCTGCCAGACCAGAAGCAGGCGAAGGTCGACCAGCTGCGCAAGGAAGGACGGCGCGTCGCGATGGCCGGCGATGGCATCAACGATGCACCCGCACTGGCCGCCGCCGACGTCGGCATTGCGATGGGCACCGGCACCGATGTTGCGATGGAAAGCGCCGCGGTCACTCTGGTGAAAGGCGATCTTGGCGGGATCGTGCGTGCGCGCCACCTCAGCCGGGCGGTGATGCGCAACATCCGGCAAAACCTGTTCTTCTCGTTCGTGTTCAACGCTGCCGGAGTGCCAATCGCGGCCGGCGTGCTTTATCCGCTGTTCGGAATCCTGTTGAGCCCGATCATTGCTGGGGCGGCGATGGCGTTCAGTTCGGTTGCGGTGATCGGCAATTCGCTCCGCCTGCGCGGTGTTCGCCTATGACGGTCGGACGGACACCGTAACGTTCAGGCAGGCACGACGCGCTCGCCGCCAAGCTTATTCCAGCTCGGAACTATCCGGGCTCGGCTCGAGCGAAACCTTGCCGCGACCGCGCCCTTTGCCGCCCTTGACCTTTACCGCCTTCGGCGCGGCGGGCGTGATCTCGAACGCCAGGACATTGTCCTTGATGCGGACCTTGACCTCGCCGCCGCTGACGAGCTTGCCGAACAGCAATTCCTCGGCCAGCGGCTGCTTGATCTTCTCCTGCACCAGCCGCCCCATCGGACGCGCGCCGTAGAGCTTGTCGTAGCCGCGCGTCGTCAGCCACCCGCGCGCTTCGTCATCGAGATCGATGTGGACGCCGCGGTCGGCGAGCTGAAGTTCCAGCTGAAGGATGAACTTGTCGACCACGCGGGCGACCACGGCTGGCGGCAAATAACCGAACGGCACCACCGCATCGAGCCGGTTGCGGAATTCCGGCGTGAACATCTTCTTGATCGCGTCTTCCTGCACGTCCTCGCGGCTCAGCGCGCCAAAGCCGATGCCCTCGCGAGCCATGTCCGATGCACCCGCATTGGTGGTCATGATCAGGATGGTGTTGCGGAAATCGACGGTCTTGCCGTGGTGGTCGGTGAGCTTGCCATTGTCCATCACCTGCAACAGGATGTTGAACAGATCGGGATGCGCTTTTTCGATCTCGTCCAGCAACAGCACGCTGTGCGGCTGCTGATCGACGGCGTCGGTCAGAAGCCCGCCCTGTTCGTAGCCAACGTAGCCGGGAGGCGCGCCGATCAGCCGGCTGACCGAGTGGCGCTCCATATATTCGGACATGTCGAAACGCTGCAGCGGAATGCCCATGATTGAGGCGAGCTGGCGCGCGACTTCGGTCTTGCCGACGCCGGTCGGGCCGGAGAACAAATAGCTGCCGATCGGCTTGTCGGGATCGCGCAGTCCGGCGCGGCTGAGCTTCATCGCGGAAGCCAGCCGCTCGATCGCCATCTCCTGCCCGAACACCACGCGCTTAAGGTCGGACTCGAGGGTCTCGAGCGCGCGTTTGTCGTCGGTCGAAACCGACTTGGGCGGAATCCGCGCCATGGTCGCGACCACCGCCTCGATTTCCTTGGTCGTGATGACCTTCTTGCGGCGGTTCGGCGGCACCAGCATCTGCATCGCGCCGACTTCGTCGATCACGTCGATGGCTTTGTCGGGCAATTTTCGGTCGTGGATATAGCGGGCGCTGAGCTCGACCGCCGATTTGATCGCGTCGGGCGTGTAGCGCACCTTGTGGTGCAGCTCGAACGCCGGCCGCAGCCCGGCAATGATCTTGATGGTATCCTCGACCGTCGGCTCGTTGACATCGATCTTCTGGAACCGGCGCAGCAGTGCGCGGTCCTTTTCGAAATGGTTGCGGAATTCCTTGTAAGTGGTCGAACCGATGCAGCGGATCGCGCCGGAGGAGAGCGCGGGCTTGAGCAGGTTCGATGCATCCATCGCGCCGCCGGAGGTCGCGCCGGCGCCGATGACGGTGTGGATTTCGTCGATGAACAGGACCGCGTCCGGAAGCTTCTCGAGCTCGTTCACCACCGACTTCAGCCGTTCCTCGAAATCGCCGCGATAGCGGGTGCCCGCCAGCAACGCGCCCATGTCGAGCGAATAGATGATTGCGGGCAGCAACACTTCGGGAACATCGCCCTCGACGATCTTGCGGGCGAGACCTTCGGCGATGGCGGTTTTGCCGACGCCCGGATCGCCGACATAGAGCGGGTTGTTCTTCGAGCGGCGGCAGAGGATCTGCACGGTCCGGTCGACCTCCGCCGTCCGGCCAATCAACGGATCGACTTTGCCGGCCTTGGCTTTCTCATTGAGGTCGACGGTGAATTGCTTGAGCGCGCTCTCCTTGGCCTTGGAATCGCTCTTTTCGCTTTTTTCCTCGGACTGTCCGTTGGGAGTCGCGGTTTCGGCGGGCGCGTCCCCTTTGCCGACGCCGTGGCTGATGTAGGTGACGGCATCGAGCCGGCTCATGTCCTGTTGCTGGAGGAAATAGACTGCGTAGCTCTCGCGCTCGGAGAACAAGGCGACCAGCACATTGGCCCCGGTCACTTCGTCGCGGCCCGAGGACTGAACGTGCAGGATCGCGCGCTGGACGACGCGCTGAAAGCCGCTGGTCGGGGTCGGATCGGTGCCGCTGTCGGCAACCAGCGCACCGAGTTCACCGTCGAGATATTTCTTGACGGCATCGCGCAGCTCGTCGCGGTCCACGCCGCACGCGATCATCACCTTCGACGCATGCTCGTCGTCGACCAGCGCGATCAGCAGATGTTCGAGCGTCGCATATTCATGGCGGCGGCTGCCGGCTTCGCCCAGCGCATTGTGCAGGGTCTGTTCCAGCTCGCGAGCGAAACTAGGCATTTGGCGGGACACTCCACGCCGGCGGGACTCGCCGGTCCTTCAGGAATGAATGTCATACGCCTGCGCCCGCCAATCAAGGGTGTATGCGGTGATTTCTGAAACAGACTTAAACAACGCCGGGCATAACTCGCTGTGCTGGGGTCGGGCATGGCGGTCGGAGCGGCTCTAGTTTCGGGATCGGGGGCGCTGCCGGCTTTGACACGACCGGCACAGGCGGCGTTGTCGGTGCCGGCCCCGTCGGAGCGCCGTGCTGCACGCCGGTGACCATGGCGACCGCGGCGAGAGTCATTTCCCAAGCGCCCATCAATGGAGCCCCGGGACTTCGCGTTCGGCGGTGGTGGGGCGGCTTTGCTGGAGAAGCTCGCGTCCCCGAAGCGACTGCGTCGTCTGCGTTCCGCCAGCCGCAATCGGAGTGCAGCTGCGTCCGGCGAGGAAATCGAGCGCGGCCTTGATCGAGGATTCGGCGGGATCGCCAAATGCGTGCGAGAGGTCGTCCCCGGCCTGGCATGAGGCTTCGACCGTGCTGGCGAGTCCAGTGTAGTAATCGCCTTGCCGATTGGCGTTCTCAGTCTTGAAGGCGACCACGCGCAAGCGATCGTCGCAAGCGCTGCGATCGAGAGCGACCTGGCCGACCGGCTTGCCGTAGGTATTGGTGCCGATCAGCGCCGAATTGGCCCGAAGGTAGGGGGTGAAGCTGTTGATGACGAGTTCACTCGCCGAAGCTGTGCCGCGCGTACCGATGAACGCGATCTTCACGGGCGCGATCGACTGCGACTGCGGCGTGAACAAAGTGGTTCGATTGTTGCTGGCCTTTTCCGGCCGGAAAGTAGTGTACGAAAATACATTGTTGGCACGGCCCGCGCCCATCAAATTGCCCATCAGATCCGCAATCGAGACCAGCCCGCCGCCGTTGTAGCGCAAGTCGACGATCACCCGCGTGATCCCCTGGCTTCGGAAACTGTCGAACGCAGCGCGCAATTGCGGATCGGCGGTCGAGATGAAGGTGCGCAAATTGAGATAGCCGACCTGGCCGCCGCCATCGTTGATCACCTTGGCGCCATAGCGCGTCGAAACCGGCTGGATTTCATAATTGACCTTTGTGACGGAGACGTCGCGGTCGACCCCGCCGCTACGAACGCGAAGCACGCGGGTGACACCCGGCTCCGACGGGCCGAGCGCGGCACTGACGCCCGCCGAACCTTCGGCGGCAAAGATCGAAGCTACCGTCCGAAGCGTCGTTGCACTCGTGCCGATTGCAAGGATCTCGGTGCCGCGGTCGATACCGGCGTCAAGCGCGGCGGTGCCTTCGAAGGTCTCGGCTACGAACAAGCGTCCGGCACCCGAATCGTACGACAGGCGCATCCCGAAGCCGGCGCTTACGCCCAGGTCATAGAAGGCGTTCTCGGCTGCGATCGACGTAAGATAGGTGAAGAAGCGATCCTTCGACTGCGCTCGCGCGGTCGCCGTGAGTCCGTCGATATAGGTCTCGACGCTCGCATAAGCCGAGGCATCGAGCGAAGCTGGCAACAGCTCGGGGAAGAGATACCATTCGCGCAACTCGCCCGCCGCCCAATCCTGGCGTTCCCGAAGCGAGCAACCGGCGGTAGATTGCGTCGGGGTTGGGGTCGGAACCGCAGCGACCGGGGGCGCGCTTCCGCCGCTGTCGCTGCCTCCCCCGCCACAAGCAGCGAGCAAGGCCACGATACTCGTCAGAGTCATGAATCGACTCGTACGCATCACTAATATCCTTCTGATCAGAAAGACTTAGCAAGAAATTCAGGAATGACATCAGAAAACTTGCATGATCGAGGTTTGCGACGAAACCTAACGCAATTTGTCGAATGGCATGTTTCCAACCTGTGGCCGTCGTCCCGAAAACAGACCTCGCCGGTTGGGAGGCCGGATATGCGGCATTCGGGTGGACGGGAATGCGACGGATCAAGCGAGGCTCAAATACGGCGCTTCAATCGCGAGATTTCCGCTTCGATGGGGTGGGATTGGCCAATCGGCTGGCTTCGTCATTGTCGGGCTGGAACGGGTCGAGGAGGCTGGCGACCGCTTCTCGCACGCGTTCGCGATAGCGGGTTGAACGTTCCGCCGGCACCGCGTCGCTCGGCTCGTGTCCGTCTGTCAGCAGCGCCTTTTCCCGAAGCACCGCAAGGGCGGT
>JBDSZD010000321.1:0-6236 GCA_039925325.1 Sphingomicrobium sp. | reverse complement strand
GAAGCGTTCCGGCGCTGCTCCCGGCCGTCGATACGAAGTAGAGGAAGCCGGCGGATTCACCGCTGTGGTCTGCACGGCGGACAAGCAGCCGCACCGCATAGGGCGAGATCATTCCCCAAAGCGTGGTTGGAAGGAGGAACAGGATCATCGCGCCAGCGATCGCCGCATAGCGAGGATCGATTACCGTGTCCTCCAACCGCGCGAGAACGGCGTCTCCCCAGACCATCGCTGGTATTGTCATGAGCCCGGCGCCGATCAGTATTTGCCCGAGCCGCGCAATGCTGGGCTGTTCACGCGAAAGTCGCCCGCCTCCGAGATATCCGAGCGAGAGCGAAAGCATGAATACAAAAATGACCGAGCCCCAGACGTAGACGCCGGTGCCGAAATAGGGCGCCAGCGTCCGTCCTCCGAGAATCTCCAGCATCATGACGAAAAAGCCGGCAGCGAAGGCGGCAAAGAAAATGTAGGGACGCGAGTGCGGCCGTGCCGGCATTGAAAATTCGCGGCCATCCCCCTCCGCGACATCGGTCGCCGGGGCGTTCTCCACAGGCTGGTTCGTCACCACGGCACCTCCGAAACCCCATTCCAGGAAATAGTATCCAGTTTGCAGTGCGGCGATGCGGCGACCGCCACGATGGGCCATCGCGATGCATGCAGGCGTGCCCGCGCCAACTCTCGCGATAAATAGAAGCGCATGAGCGGCTCGATCTTCGGCGGCCTGTCATAAACGCGGTTTCGATAGACGAAACGCAGCGGCCCGACACTCGAAGCCTGTTCCTGATAATAACTCAAGCTGTTTCCATATGGCTCGAAGTTTCGTGCCCACATCCGGCAGTTCGGGCCGTTGCCGAAGACGATGGTTCCCAGCGGCGGGTCCGGGCGACGCTCAACTGCGAGGCCGGATGCCGCCAGGGAAGCTTCAATCCGCGCAACGAACAGATCGTCGCTCATCGGTGGTTCGCTTCTCAGTGTGAGGAGTTTGAGAAGGCCGCTTGCTATGATGAGGCTGAGAAAGACCCAGTCAGCCCTTGCACGTAATCTCACGCTTCATTCCGATACTGATGATCGCGATGACCACAGCGATCGTGGCCCATGCAATGACGGAAGCGATCCAGCCACCGTGGATGTCGTCGAAGCGGTGTGGAAAGAAGCCGATGGCCGCCAACCTGGCGACATTGATCAACGTCACGACGAGTGCGGCCAAGACAGCCACGGCGATTGACTTGCGGCTTGGCTTGATGCCGAACCAGCCGTGGACCACCGTTGAGAAGATAAGTGCCATCGAAATGCTGTGCAGCGACGAACACCCCGGGGCAACTCCAAACGTAGGGCCGAGCGCGCCGCCATTCCCGGCAAAAAACACTTCATTGTCGTTGGTCTTGAGGCCGAACATACCGACCAATATGCTGTCGAGCCGAAGAAACGTCCCGCTGAACATGGCCAGGATGACCCGGCCCCACAAAATCGCGGCGGTGATCGACAGAGCAATCGCTGCGCCGCGCCTTTGGGCCGATCCATTCGTCGTCGACACCAGAACGTAGAGGGAGAGTGCCGTCAGTGCAGCCGCACTTGCAGTGCTGGTCGGGACGAACGAAGCAAGGACCGCAGCCGCCACCATCGCCCGGTCCAGCCGGCGGATAGGTTCGCCGCTCTGGTCTTCCTCGGCGAGCAATTGCAGTCCCGCCAAAGCCGCCAGCCAGACGATCATGTTGACCCCGAACAGGTTCAGGACGGCCCAAACTACTCCATAGTCCGACGTATATCTGATCACGTCGCCAAGCAGGCTGTTGGCGAGCAGTGCGGCTACGGTCCAAAAGAAAAGGCGCCCGCGGCTCAGGTCCGCGGGCGCACTTTTAATAGGATCTGCGATCGCCGCCAGATTAACGCATCCGGCGAATCACGCGTCCAACATAGGCAACTGCACCGAGGCCGAGCAAGCCGAGGCCCGCCACCGGGACTGGAGTGAGCGGCTGCGCCATCGCAGGAGACACCGCGACGACCAGCGAAGCCATTGTGAACAGAGAAAACTTCTCTAGCATCGTCATTTTATTGGACTCCGAGCGGTGATCGAATCTGCAGTAGCTTGGCCTTGACCATCAAGTCAACTTCCGTCCATTTCGAACCAGTTAGCTTAAGAAAGGTTCAATTCAGGGAATTTTCCCCGGCTGGCCTATTCTGCGGCCAGCTGAAACCGCGGAATCGCCACATCGAACGCGCGCCCGTTTTCATCCACCAGATGGTAGGCGCCACTCATCGACCCGTTGGCTGTGTCCAGCGGGCAGCCGGACACGTAATCAAAACTGCCTTCACACGGGATCAGCGGCATTTCGCCGACCACGCCCTCGCCATGCACTTCGTGAACCACGCCATGTCCGTCGACGATTCTCCAGCTGCGCGAGAGCAATTGGACCGACCGCTCGGACCTGTTCTCGATCCGTACATGATAGGTCCAGAACCAGCGTTGCTCGGCGGGATTCGATTGCTCGGCGAGGTAGCTGACGGCGACGCGAACGCTGATTCCGCCGGTCACCGCGACGTTGGGAAGGAATTTGGCTAGGGTATCGGTGACGCTCACCCGCCAAGGCTAGAGCAGGCTGGGCCCGCAAACAACCGCCACGTCATACCTGACCAGCGGCGCGGCGCAGCCGGTCGACCAGCCGCAGACGCGCCGCGACGAGCGGTTCGGATCGCTCCCTGAGCACATCCCGCGTCAGAAAGTGGCCGGTCAACTCCAGCCCCTCGATGATTTCGGCCCAGGTCCCGACGCCGCCGGAGCGGATGAACGGCGGCATTGGAAGCAGCTTTCCGGCATAGGGTTCGGCTTCGGCGGCGCTGACTGCGCGACCCGAGCGCGGGCTGACCGCCACGAGTGCGTCGGTGCCGCCAGTGACTGCGCAGCTATCGAGATCGAGTCCAAAACCCAGTTCGGCGAGCAACAGGAGTTCGTAGCGTACCAGGGCCGCGCCCCATCCGCTCGCGGACGGCGCCGCCTCGATCGCACTCAACAGCCCTTCGAACGTCGCGTGAATGCGCGGATAGGGCTGGCCTTCCGGAAGCGCGGCCGCCGTCAGCGTCGCGGCCCACTCGATCGCCGCCACCGGGAGCGGCTCCGAAAACAAAGGTGCGCGGCTGTGCAGGAGTTCCAGCTCGGCATGCGCCAGTTGCACGTCGGTCCGGGCGGCCAGTCGGGCCTGAACCACATTGCCCGGGATCAGAATCGGGCGCATCCGCCGGCCGCGCGCTCCCCGCACATAAGCCGCCTGCAATCCGTGCTGCTCGGTCATCATCCGGACGATTGCCCCGTGCTCGCCGTGGATGCGCAGTGCGCAAATCGTGGCCTGGGTATCGATGCGCACGATCAGCCGCGCGGATGGAAATAATCGTGTAGCTGGCGCGCCATCGCCTTGCTGATCCCCGGCGCCCGCTCGAGATCTTCGAGCGCCGCCCCCTTCACTGCGCGCGCCGTTCCGAAATGCATCAGGAGCGCGCGCTTGCGGTTCGGGCCGATCCCCGGGACCTCGTCCAGAGTCGACGTCGTGAGGCTCTTGGCGCGCTTCGCCCGGTGCGTTCCGATGGCAAAGCGGTGGGCTTCGTCGCGCAAGCGCTGCAGATAGAAGAGCAACGCCGAATTGGGCGGCAAAGTGATCTCGCGCCCGCCCGGCAAGTGGAATATCTCGCGGCCCTCGCGGCCGTGGTGCGGGCCCTTCGCGACGCCGATCACGGGAATGTCGTGAACCCCGGCATTCTCCATCATCTCGCAGGCCGCGCTCAGATGACCTTTGCCGCCGTCGATCAGCACCAGATCGGGCCATTCCCCACTCGCGCGGTCCGGATCGTCTTTCTCCAGCCGGGCAAAGCGCCGCTCGAGCACTTCGCGCATCATCCCGAAATCATCGCCCGGCGTGATCCCGCTCTTGATGTTGAACTTGCGATAGCTGCCTTTGCGGAAGCCCTCCGGCCCGGCGACGATCATCGCCCCGGTCGCATTGGTGCCCATGATGTGGCTGTTGTCATACACCTCGATCCGTTTGGGCATGTCCGGCAGCTCGAACGTGTCCGCGAGGTCGCGCAGCACTTTGGCCTGGGTTGTCGTTTCGGCCATGCGCCGGTCCAGCGCCTCTTCCGCATTGCGACTGGCTTGCTCGACCAGCTTGCGCCGGGCGCCGCGCTGCGGCCGCTCGATGCTGACCGACCGCCCCGCTCGCTCGCCAAGCGCCTCCTCGAGCAAAGCCCGATCCGCAATCTCGCGATCCACGAGGATCCGGTGCGGCGGCGGCATGTCTTCGTAGAATTGCACGAGGAAGCTCGACATCACCTCAGTTTCCGGAACGTCATTGGTATGCGCTGGAAAGAAAGCGCGATGGCCCCAATTCTGGCCGCCGCGGATGAAGAAGGCCTGGATCGACACATGCCCGCCCTTGCACGCAAGCGCGAACACGTCGCCGTCGCCAAGCCCCTCCGAATGGACCGACTGACTGCCCTGGATGTAGGTCAGCGCCCGCAGGCGGTCCCGGTACACCGCGGCCAATTCGAAATCGCGCGCGTCCGCCGCTTGCGCCATCAGCTTGCCGAGCCGCGTCTGCACGCCGGTGGACTTACCGGTCAGGAAGCCTTTCGCATCGTCAACCAGTTCCGAATAGGCCGCTTCGCCGATCCGGCCGACGCAAGGGGCGGAGCAGCGTTTGATTTGATAGAGCAGGCACGGCCGCGACCGGTTGGCGAAATAACTGTCGGAACAGCTGCGCAGCAGGAACAATTTCTGCAGGGAGTTGAGCGTCTGCGTGACCGAACCGGCGCTTGCAAACGGTCCGTAATATTGCCCCTTGATCCGACGCGCTCCGCGATGCTTCTGCACCCGCGGGAACGCATGATCCTCGCGCAGCAGGATGAAAGGGAAGCTTTTGTCGTCGCGCAGCAGCACGTTGTAGGGCGGCCTGAAGCGCTTGATCAGTTGTGCCTCGAGCAGCAAAGCCTCGGCTTCGGTCCGCGTCGTGACGATCGTCATCGACCGCGTCTGCGACACCATCCGCTGCAACCGCTTCGGTAGACGCGTCACCTGAGTGTAATTCGTCACCCGATTTTTCAGCGCGCGCGCTTTGCCGACATAAAGCACGTCCCCCCGCGCATCCTGCATACGGTAAACGCCCGGCCGACCGGGAAGAGTTCGCACCACTTCACGGATCGCCGCTATGCCGGCGTCAAGGTCCGGCACCTCGCCACCGCCGTGCACGGTGTAGGTGGCCTGATCCTCATTGAAGCGGTCCGTCGCGTGGGGATGGTCGGGTCGGTCGGCTTTGCTCACCGATCCGATTTAGGCCGCCGCGGGCTAGGCGGCTATATCTTCTTTAACCTCGCGCCAGGTTCTACGGCCGATCCTGATCAACGGAATGCGGCAGCGGGCGCAGATACTTCGCCAGCGCTCACCATCCGTGCGAGCGTGGCGTTTGCTGCGCCGATGGCCAAAGATGGAGCAAATCAGGCTCAGCGTGACGAATCCTCATCCGACCGAGCCCGAACATCCTAGGATCGTAACGGGTGCGAATCAACTAGCCCAAGGATTTAACAATCTCCTCGACCATCTTCTTGGCGTCGGAAAGCAGCATCATCGTGTTGTCGCGGTAGAATAATTCGTTGTCGACACCGGCATAGCCCGCGCCGCCCATCGATCGTTTGATGAACAATACGGTCCGCGCTTTTTCCACGTCGAGCACCGGCATGCCGTAGATCGGCGACGTCTTGTCGGTCTTCGCAGCGGGATTGGTGACGTCATTGGCGCCGATCACGAAGGCGACATCGGTCTGCGCGAACTCGCTGTTGATATCCTCCAGCTCGAATACTTCGTCATAGGACACATTGGCCTCGGCCAGCAGCACGTTCATATGGCCCGGCATGCGTCCGGCGACAGGGTGGATCGCATATTTGACCCGCACGCCTTCCTTCTTGAGGAGGTCGCCCATTTCGCGGAGGATATGCTGAGCCTGCGCGACGGCCATTCCATAGCCGGGAACGATAATCACCTGCTCGGCCTGTTTCAGCATGAAGGCCGCGTCTTCGGCCGAGCCGCGCTTGTACGGACGGTCGATGACCTCGCCGCCGGCGCTGCTCGACACCGCGCCGAAGCCGCCGGCGATGACCGAAATGAAGCTGCGGTTCATCGCCCGGCACATGATGTAGCTGAGGATCGCGCCCGACGAGCCGACCAAAGCGCCGGTGATGATCATCGCGCTGTTGTGCAG
>JBDSZD010000320.1:0-6520 GCA_039925325.1 Sphingomicrobium sp. | reverse complement strand
TGGAGCGGCTGCGCGAAGGCGATGCCGACGTCGCGACGATCGACCGCCTGCTCGACGTCACCAAGCAGGTCGAAGGGCACACCATCTGCGCGCTTGGCGACGCCGCCGCCTGGCCGATCCAGGGCCTAATCCGCCACTTCCGCCCCGAGATCGAGCGCCGCATCGCGGAACGCGCGGGCCGGACGATGCTGGAGGCGGCGGAATGAGGCAGATTGCGACGCTCAGCCCCTCTCCCCTTAGCGGGAGAGGGTCGACTCGCGCGCAGCGCGAGCGGGGAGAGGGGCTGCGTCCGTTCGCCCGTCACTCCCTCACCCTCCCACCGCTGCGCGGCGGGTCCCTCCCTCTCCCGCAAGGGGGAGAGGGGCAATGAGCATCGCCCTAATCGCCGGCATTGCCGTCATCGTCCTGATCGTCGCCATTGCGGTGAAACAACGGTCGGGTGGCCCGCGCATCACTACGATCGAACGCAAGATCGAAGAGGACGACAAGCCGTGAGCGCGATTGTCCCGACCCTGCTCATCCTTGCCATTTTGGTGTGCCTCTTCATCGGCATGACCGAGACCAAGGTGAAGGAAGAAGTGAACAAGAAACTCGATCAGGACATCGGCGGCGACCCCGGCAGTGGGAGTGTGCACTGATGCCTAAAGTCACCGTCGACGGCGTCGAGATCGAGGTTCCGCAGGGCGCGACCGTGCTGCAGGCGTGCGAGCTTGCGGGCAAGGAAATCCCGCGTTTCTGCTATCATGAGCGGCTGAGCATCGCCGGTAATTGCCGCATGTGCCTGGTCGAAATCGCGCCGGGGCCGCCCAAGCCGCAGGCGAGCTGCGCGCTTCCGGCCGCCGACGGCCAGGCGATCCGCACCGACACCGCGATGGTCAAGAAGGCGCGCGAAGGGGTGATGGAGTTTCTGCTCATCAACCATCCGCTCGACTGCCCGATCTGCGACCAGGGCGGCGAGTGCGACCTGCAGGATCAGGCGATGGCCTATGGCCGCGGCGCATCGCGCTACGACGAGAATAAGCGCGCGATCGACGACAAATATATGGGTCCGGTAATCAAGACGTCGATGACCCGCTGCATCCAGTGCACGCGCTGCATCCGCTTCTCGGAAGAAGTCGCGGGCGTGCCGGAGATCGGCATGCTGTACCGCGGCGAGGACAGCCAGATCACCTCTTATCTCGAACGCGCGATCGACAGCGAGATGAGCGGCAACCTCGCCGACGTCTGCCCCGTCGGGGCGTTGTTGCAGAAACCGCAAATCTTCGAGAGCCGCCCGTGGGAATTGCGCCGCGTTTCCGCCATCGACGTGATGGACGCGGTCGGCTCCAACATCCGCCTCGACGTGCGGCAGCGGCAGGTGATGCGGATCCTCCCGCGCATCAACGAGGACGTCAACGAGGAGTGGATCAGCGACAAAACGCGGCACCATGTCGATGCGCTGGTCCGGGGCCGGCTCGACCGGCCGTGGGTCCGCGAGAAGGGCAGGCTGCGCGAGGCAAGCTGGCGCGAGGCGCTGGATGTGCTCGCCAAGAAACTCAAGAAAGCGGGGCCGAGCGTCGCGGCGATGGCGGGCGACTTGCTCGATGCCGAAACCATGTATGCGGCCAAGAAGTTGCTCGCGGGGCAGGGCAGTACCCTCCTTGAAGGACGTCAGACGGGCCTCAGCTACGACACGTCGAGCCTGTCGGCGGTCGCGTTCAATTCGACCATCGCTGGAATCGAAAGCGCCGACGCGGTGCTGCTCATCGGCTCCAACATCCGCTGGGAAGCGCCGCTCGTCGCGACCCGCATCCGCAAGGCCGCGCGCAAGGGTGCGAAGATTTTCGGGATTGGGCCTGAGGTCGACCTCGGCTTCAAGATCCAGTGGATCGGCAATGATCTCAAGCTTTTGAACAAGCTTCCGAAGGAAGTCTCTGAAGTATTTTCCGCAGCGGAACGTCCGGCGGTGATCGTCGGGCCGGGGGCGCTCGCCGCAGGGGCGCTTGGCGCCGCGCTCGCGCTCGTGCAGCCGCTGAACCTGGTGCGCGAGGGCTGGAACGGGTTCAACGTCGTCCACACAGCGGCGGCTCGAATGGCGGGCCTGGTGCTGGGATATGCGCAGAAAAGCGGCATTGCCGACATCGAAGCCGCGGCTCCGCAGGTCGTGCTCCTGCTCGGAGCGGACGAGGTTGCCGCAAACCGGTTCGTGGGCGCTTACCGGGTGTATGTCGGCCATCATGGCGATGCCGGGGCCAAGAGTGCCGATCTCGTCCTTCCCGCCGCAAGTTATGCCGAAAAGCACGGCACCTACGTCAATCTCGAAGGCCGGGTGCAGCGCAGCGAAAAAGCGGTCTTCCCGCCCGGCGAAGCACGGGAGGAATGGGCGATCTTTCGCGCTGTCTCCCAGCTTGTCGGCAAGGCGCTGCCGTTCGACAGCTTCGACGAGTTGCGCGCCGCGATGATCGCGGAATATCCACAGCTCGGCCGCGATGGCTTGATCGACCTGCCGTGGTCGCCGCCGGCGCTGGACGCCAAGGCGGAAGGGCCGATCCATTATCCGATCGCCGACTTCTATCTCACTAACGCCATATGCCGAAACAGCCCGACCATGCGGACCTGCTCGGACGAGCTGGTGGTCGGCCTGCCGGTGCAGGAGGCGGCGGAGTGATGCGGCATCACCCATCCAGCCCCTCTCCCCTCGCGGGAGAGGGTCGACTCGCGCGAAGCGCGAGCGGGGTGAGGGGGTGCAAGTTCGCCCGTCGCTCCCTCACCCTCCCACTGCTTCGCAGCGGGCCCCGCCCTCTCCCGCAAGGGGAGAGGGGCTCATGACCGCTACCTTCCAATCTTGGGGCCTGACCTACGAATGGTCGTGGTTCCTCGCGACCATCATTGGCATCCTGATCATCGCGCTGCCGCTGATGCTGGCGGTAGCGATGATCATTTATGCCGACCGCAAGATCTGGGCGGCGATTGCGCTTCGTCGCGGCCCTAACGTGGTCGGGCCGTTCGGGCTGCTGCAGAGCTTTGCCGATGGGCTGAAGGTATTCCTCAAGGAAACCATCGTCCCGACCAGCGCCAACAAGGGCCTGTTCCTTATCGCGCCGGTGGTGGCGTTCACGACCGCGCTGATCGTGTGGGCGGTGATCCCGTTCGATGCGGGCGTGGTGCTGGCCGACATCAATGTCGGGCTGCTGTACGTGCTCGCGGCAAGCTCGCTCGGCGTTTATGGGGTGATCGTCGCGGGCTGGGCGTCCAACTCCAAATATCCGTTCTTCTCCGCCTTGCGGGCCGCCGCGCAGATGGTGAGCTACGAAGTGTCGATCGGCTTCGTGCTGATCAGCGTCGTCCTGTGGGCGAACAGCTTCAACCTGTCGGTGATCGTGCTCGCGCAGACCGGCCATGTGTTCGGCCTGTTCAACGGCTTCGGCTTCAACCCCTTGCTGTTCCCGATGGCGGTGGTGTTCCTGATCAGCTCGATGGCCGAGACCTTCCGCACGCCGTTCGACCTGACCGAGGCGGAAAGCGAGCTCGTCGCCGGCTTTCAGACCGAATATTCGTCGATGAGCTTCGCGCTGTTTTGGCTCGGCGAATATGGCAACGTCATCCTGATGTGCGCGCTCAATGCCTTGCTGTTCTGGGGCGGGTGGCTGCCGCCGCTCAACGTGGACCTGATCCCCTGGTTCGATATCCCGGGCATCCTCTGGCTGTTTGCGAAGATGATGTTCTTCTTCTTCGTCTTCAGCTGGGTCCGCGCGACCGTCCCGCGCTACCGCTACGACCAGCTGATGCGCCTCGGCTGGAAGATATTCCTGCCGCTGAGCCTGTTGTTCGTGTTTCTGGTTTCGGGCTGGCTGATGATCACGCGTTATGGAGGTGCGGCATGATGTTATTGGCCGCCCTCGCTGCGCTGATCCCTCCTACTATCCCGCCTAATGCTTTCCAGCCCATTGGTCCGGTTAGAGGTAAATTGGAATGTCTGCTGGACGTCCCAGACAAATCCGAGACGGCCGACGTATGGATTGATGAGGGTGATCCGGCTACGCAAGCCATGTTCCGCGGGCTCTTTCCTTTGGACGCCGGAGCGATCGACAAGGTCTTACTATCGGCTGGCTCGATTAAAGTGGTCAGTAAGAAGGACCGCTCGGAGCTCTACCGTTTCGATCGGATCGAAAGGGGGGCTGAAGGTGACTGGTGGCGCTATCGTGTCGGCGACCGAGGCGGAATGTTGCATGATGCTGGCACCTGCTTCGGCAGGCTTCTCAACAACGCCACATCCGTGCAGCTCAGGCGGATCAGAACCTTCAAATTGGAAGTCGTGAAATGATCGCGCACTGGATCAAATCTTTCACCCTCTGGGAGCTCGTGAAGGGCCACGCCCTGACCCTGAAGTATTTCTTCAAGCCCAAGGCGACGATCAACTATCCGTACGAAAAGACGCCGCAGAGCCCGCGCTTTCGCGGCGAGCATGCGCTGCGCCGTTACCCCAACGGCGAGGAACGCTGCATCGCGTGCAAATTGTGCGAGGCGGTGTGCCCGGCGCTGGCGATCACCATCGAGTCCGAACCGCGCGAGGACGGCAGCCGCCGCACCACCCGCTACGACATCGACATGGTCAAATGCATTTACTGCGGGCTGTGCGCGGAAGCCTGCCCGGTGGATGCCATCGTCGAGGGTCCCAACCTGGAATTCGCGACCGAAACGCGCGAGGAATTGCTCTACGACAAGGCCAAATTGCTCGCCAACGGTGACCGCTGGGAGCAGGCGATCGCCGCCAACCTTGCCGCGGATGCACCCTACAGATAATGGCCGCGCAGTTCTTCCCAACTCCGCTCACCCTGAGGAGGGGCCGAGCTTGTCGAGGATCCGTCTCGAAGGGTCCGGCTGCGTCCTTCGAGACGCCGCTTCGACTTCGCTCAGCAGCTCCTCAGGATGAACGGCATGTGTTCGTCCGGAACAGCCGCCCAGTATGATCGCACTCATCGCCTTTTACCTGTTCGCGGGAGTCACCATCGCTTCGGCGATTGCGGTGATCTTCGCGCGCAACCCGGTGCACAGCGTGCTGTGGCTGATCCTCGCTTTCTTCAACGCGGCGGGGCTGATGCTGCTGCTTGGCGCCGAGTTCATCGCGATGCTGGTGGTGATCGTCTATGTTGGCGCGGTCGCCGTGCTGTTCCTGTTCGTGGTGATGATGCTCGACGTGGATTTCTCCAAATTGCGTTCGGGATTCGCAAAAAATTTGCCGTTCGGCCTGCTGATCGCATTGGTTCTGCTCGCCGAAATCATCGTCGCGGTCAGTGCCTGGAAGGCGGGGCCCGCTCTCGCGGCGCCCGCGAAGGCTACGCAACCCAACATCGTTGCGCTGGGCGAATTGCTCTACAGCCGCTTCCTGTTCCCGTTCGAAATCGCCGGCTTGATCCTGCTGGTGGCGATGATCGGAGCGATCGTGCTCACGCATCGTGAACGCAGCGGGACGCGTGGCCAGAACGTGTCGAAACAGATCACGCGCCGGCCCGAGGATGCGGTGCGGAAGCTCAATCCGGCTGTGGGCGAGGGGATGACGCTGTGATCTCGCTCCCGCATTACCTGATCGTTGCCGCGATTCTGTTCGTGATCGGCGTGCTCGGCATCTTCCTCAATCGCCGCAACGTCATCCTGATGCTGATGGCGATCGAGCTGATCCTGCTCGCGGTCAACATCAATTTGGTCGCTTTCTCGGCCTATCTCGGCGACCTGACGGGGCAGGTGATGGCGATGTTCGTGCTGACCGTGGCCGCAGCCGAAGCGGCGATCGGTCTTGCCATTCTGGTCACCTTCTTCCGCCGCCGCGGCACCATTGCGGTCGATGCCGCCGACCGGATGCGCGGCTGATGGTGGTGCCCTTGTCGTCATTGCGAGCGAAGCGAGGCAATCCAGACTTGGTCAGCTGGATTGCCGCGTCGCCTTCGGCTCCTCGCAATGACGGGGAGGGTGCGGATGCATAGCCTCACCCTCATCGTATTCCTCCCGTTACTGGCGGCGATTGTCGCCGGCCTCGGCGGACGCGTGATCGGCAAGCTGCCGGCCAAGGTCATCACCACCGGCGCTTTGTTCATTTCCTGCGCGCTCAGCTGGCCGATCTTTCTGGGCTATGTGGCGGGCGGTGCCGATCCGACCGTCGTGCATGTCCTCGACTGGATTCATTCGGGCGATCTGCATGTGGACTGGGCGCTGCGAGTTGATGCGCTGACTGCGGTGATGCTAGTCGTGGTGACGACGGTGTCGAGCCTCGTCCACCTCTACAGCTGGGGTTATATGGAGGAGGATCCGAGCCAGCCGCGCTTCTTCGCTTATCTGTCGCTGTTCACCTTCGCGATGCTGATGCTGGTGACCGCCGACAATCTGGTGCAGATGTTTTTCGGCTGGGAAGGGGTGGGCCTCGCCTCCTATCTCCTGATCGGTTTCTGGTACCACAAGCCATCCGCCAACGCCGCCGCGCTGAAGGCGTTCGTCGTCAACCGTGTCGGGGATTTCGGCTTCTCGCTCGGCATCTTCGGGACCTTTT
>JBDSZD010000319.1:0-3192 GCA_039925325.1 Sphingomicrobium sp. | reverse complement strand
GCCGACTCGGTCAAAGTCTCCGCGTGAAAGCCCATCATCAGCGCGATCGCGAGCACAAGGCCGATGCCTAGAGTCAGATGCAGATTTCCTAGAATTTTGCCCATGGTCGATTGCCCCCTTTTCGGTTGTCCGAAACTTGAGCGCTTCTAGGACGCGAGCGCCGCACTCGGCAAGCGTTGCGAGGAAGAGCGGAAAGAATGAGCTAGCCGCTCGTTTCAGCAGCAACGGCAACGCTGACAACCAGTTGAAGGAGCTAAGCATCTCATGGCATTCGAACTTCCCGACCTGCCTTATGCGAAAGACGCTCTCAATCCTCATATGTCCGCGGAGACGCTGGAATTTCATCACGGCAAGCACCACCGCGCTTATGTCACCAAGACCAACGAACTGCTGGCCTCGGAAGGGAGTCTAAGCGGTGCTTCCTTGGCGCAGGTGATTCGCAGCGCGCGGCAGAACGAAAATACGAAACTGTTCAATAATAGCGCGCAGCTTTGGAACCACAGCTTCTTCTGGCAGTGCCTGGCGCCCGCAGAGGGGCAGAAGCCGACCGGTAGGCTCGCACAACTGATCGAGGATGGCTTTGGCGGCGTCGAGCCGATGCTCGAGAAGCTGCAGGAGGAGGCGGTCAACCATTTCTCCAACGGCTGGGCGTGGCTGCTGCTCGACCGCGATTCTTTGAGAATCACCTCGCTGCACGATGCGGATACGCCGCTCGTCCACGAAGGCATGCAGCCGCTCTTCACGCTCGATGTGTGGGAGCATGCCTATTACATCGACTACCGCAATGAGCGTCCGCGATTTGCGAGCTCGGTTTTGGCGAACATCGTCAACTGGGAATTCGTCGGGCGGAACCTCGACGGGCAGGGCGACCGGCGCGCCGATCAGGATTTCGAGACTGCCAGCGAATTGCAGGACTGACTCCACCCGCCGGTTACACCGGGGTTCGAGTTACGCCCTTCGACTTCGCTGAGAACGAGCGGGCGTTCGGACTTATTGTTTAAGCCGATAGCCGGTGCGGAAAATCCACCAGATCGTGCCCAGGCACAGCAGGAAGAAGCCGAACGTGGCGGCGAGACTGATTGCCACAGGTACATCGGCCTGACCGAAGAAGGTCCAGCGGAAGCCGTTGATCAGATAGACGATGGGATTGAAGAAGGTCAGCGTTCGCCACGGCTCGCCGAGCATTTCCGTTGAGTAGAATGCGCCGCCCAGGAACGTCAGCGGCGTGACGATCAGCATTGGAATAATCTGCAGCTGTTCGAAGCCCTTGGCCCACACTCCTACGATGAAACCGAAGAGGCAGAAAGAAGTCGCGACGAGCAGGAGGAAGAGTAGCATCAGCAAGGGATGCGCAATCTGGACATCGACGAACAGATTTGCGGTCGCGAGGATGACCAGCGCCACGGACATGGCCTTGGTCGCGGCTGCGCCGACATAGCCAAGGACGGTTTCGAATGCGGACAAAGGCGCCGACAGGATTTCGTAAATCGTCCCCATGAATCGCGGCATGTGGATGCCGAACGAGGCGTTGAAGATGCTTTCGTTGAACAGCGACAGCATCATTAGCCCCGGGACGATGAAACTGCCGTAGTTGATTCCGTTGATCTCGGTCATGCGCGATCCGATCGCGGCGCCGAACACGATGAAATAGAGCGAGGTGGTGATTACCGGGACCGCAAGCCCGGTCCACAACGTGCGCCGGAAGCGGTGCATTTCGAACTTGTAGATGGCCCAAACGCCGCGCCAATTCATGCTCGTGCTCCCGGCTCATGGACAAGGTCGACAAAGATGTCTTCGAGTGAACTCTGCTTGGTATCGAGATCCTTGAAGGAAAGGCTAATGTCCCGCATCCGCGCCAGGAGCGAGGCTATGCCGGTGCGCTCCGCTTTGCCGTCGAAACTATATTTGAGCTCGCGGCCGCCGTCGTTGAGCTGCAAATCCCATTCTGCGAGCTCAGGCGGAATCGACTCGATCCCCTCGCTCAGCTGCAGCGTCAGGGTTTTCTTGCCGAGCTTCTGCATCAAAGCGTTCTTTTCCTCGACCAGGATCAGCTCACCCTTGCGGATGACGCCGACCCGGTCGGCCATTTCCTCCGCTTCCTCGATGTAATGCGTGGTGAGGATGATGGTGGTCCCCTTGTCGCGCAGACGCCGCACCATCTCCCACATGTCGCGACGAAGCTCGACGTCCACTCCCGCGCTCGGCTCGTCGAGGAACAGGATCGACGGTTCGTGGGACAGCGCCTTGGCGATCATCACGCGGCGCTTCATGCCGCCGGAGAGTTCCTTCATGATCGTCGAGCGCTTGTCCCACAGCGACAGGTCGCGAAGGATCTGCTCGATCAAAGCCGGATCGTGCGGCTTGCCGAACACCCCCCGGCTGAAGGAAACGGTGGAGATGACCGGTTCGAAGGCGTCGGTCGTCAGCTCCTGTGGAACGAGCCCGATGCGGCTCCGGGCGTAGCGGTACTCGTTCAACCAGTGCCGTCCATCGACGAGCACTTCGCCGTCCGTCGGCGTGACGATGCCGCAGATGATATTGATCAGCGTGGTCTTGCCCGCGCCGTTCGGTCCGAGCAGCGCGAAAATCTCCCCCCGCTGGATGTCGAGATCGACCGACTTCAGCGCCTCGGTGCCGCTGCCATAGGCCTTGCGCAGCCCGCGGATGGACAGAATTGCATCGCTCATTCGACAGGCCCCGGTTCTGCTGGTTTCGCTTTGTCCGCGCTGAGCCCGTGCTTCATCAGCATCGGGACGTTGGCGAGCGCGAACAGGAAGGTGAGGGGGATCGCGCCCCACAGCTTGAAGCCGATCCAGAAGGATGTGCTGCTGTTGCGCCAGACGGCTTCGTTGAAGATTGCCATGATCAGGAAGAACACGGCCCAATTGCGCGTGAGCTTGGTCCAGCCGGTCTCGTCAAGGCCGGGATAGGTGCTCCCAAGTACAGATTTCAGCAGCGGCCGCCGGGTCGCGAGCCCGAACCCGAGCAGGGCGGCCACGAACAGATAATAGATCGTCGGCTTCAGTTTGATGAAGGTCTCGTTGTGCAGCCAGATGGTGAGCCCGCCCATCACGATCACCATCGCACCCGAGAACCAGAGCAAGGGCGAGATGTGCCGGAAGCGCATGTAGGAATAGAGCATTGCGGCGATCATCGCGGCCATGAAGGCTCCGGTCGCGACGAAGATTTTGG
>JBDSZD010000318.1:0-6824 GCA_039925325.1 Sphingomicrobium sp. | reverse complement strand
CTCATTTCTGTCCTACTGCAATCGCGGTCTCGACTGCCTGACCCTGCTGCGCACGCTCGGCCATCATCGCGAAATAGTCCGCCAACGACGCGTGGCGTTCGCGCGCCGCCTCGGTCAATGCTTCCCGCGCCAGCCGCCGCTCGCGCGATGCCCTTCGGGTAAAATAATGAACCGTCGTAAGCATGGCTGCTCTCCCCGCCGCTACTTAAGCGCCATATTCAAGAGAAAGCGATGTTAGCAAGCGGAATGTTGAGCGTAACTCTTTGCGATCTATGGCTTTTGTTAAACTTCTGTTGACGGAAAGACGTCAACGAAGATTAACGGGATGATCGCAGGATGTGAGACGGCATTTTGTTCTTTGAAAATGTATCCACCTTCTTCCAGCCTTCAGACAAACAAGCCTTGCGCTAAATCCTCCCCGGAACGGGGAGGGGGACCGGCGGAGCCGGTGGAGGGGGCCTGCTGCGCCACTGCACCATCGTCCAAAGTGGGCATGCGCCGCGTCCGCGGATGAAAGACCCCGCTCGGCCCCTGTCCCTCCGCAGGCTGTGCCTGCTCCTACCTCTCCCTCCAGGGGAGAGGGCCGAAGGTGAATCGCAAAATCGCTGTCCTACAGCCCGGCCCCTGTGGCACACTTCACCCCGACAGGAGTCGCATCACGCCCACCACATTTTTCGGACTATTCCTGTTCTCGACCGCGCTGTCGCTGGTCGCGACTTTCAGCACGCTCGGGGTTCTCAAACTGGTCCGCCTCGCGCACGCACGCGTAGAACCCGCAACTTCCGCAACTTCCGGCCAAGCAGCCGAGCAACGCCCCGCAGACCTACGGTGAAGAGTCTGCGCAGGCCCGGCCGGCGGGGCGCGAGGCCGCAGCCGAGCGAACCCGTTCGACGTCATGGGATTCATTCCCATGACGGCTCAGTCCCATGTGAGCAAAAGCCGTCACGGAATGAATCCGTGACGTCGATCCGGTCGCTGCGCGCCGGTCCGCCGGGTCGTCGATGGCTCTACGCCCAAGCTCACGAATGCTGCGCATTCTCTCCCTTGGGCTCGGCATCTCCTCCTGCATTGCAGCGTGAAATATTCACATTTATAACGGGTTTTGCTGGACCACTCGTCCCGGGGCTGGAAAGGCGAAACCCTGCCGGCGGGGGTGCCGGTCTCGATTCTCACATCAGCGGGTAAGGGCAGTTAAATGGCTAATGACGCAGGCAAAATCCTGAGCCGGATCAAAGACGAGGAGATCGAATGGTTCGATCTTCGCTTCACCGATCCCAAAGGAAAGTGGCAGCATCTGACCATGGCGTCGTGCGTGATCGACGAAGACATGCTCAACGACGGCTTCATGTTCGACGGATCGTCGATCGCCGGTTGGAAGGCGATCAACGAGTCCGACATGATCCTTCGCCCGGATCTCGATGCCGTCTACATTGATCCGTTCAGCGCGACGCCGATGATGGTCGTGTTCTGCGACGTCGTCGAACCGTCGACCGGCGAGCTTTACGCCCGCGATCCGCGCTCGACCGCGCATCGCGCCGAAGCGTTCCTCAAATCCACCGGCATCGGCGACACCGTGTTCGTCGGACCGGAGGCCGAATTCTTCATGTTCGACGATGTCCGCTTCGAGGACACCTACAACGCCTCGGGCTTCAAGATCGACGACATCGAGCTTCCGACCAACACCATGCGCGAATATGAGGGCGGCAACCTGGGCCACCGGCCGCGTGCCAAGGGCGGCTATTTCCCGGTCGCTCCGGTCGATAGCGCGCAGGACATTCGCGGCGAGATGGTCTCGACCATGCTCGAAATGGGCCTGCCCTGCGACAAGCATCACCACGAAGTCGCGGCGTCGCAGCACGAGCTCGGCCTCACCTACGGCGGACTGGTGGAAACCGCCGACCGCATGCAGATTTACAAATATGTCGTGCACATGGTCGCCAATGCTTACGGCAAGACCGCGACTTTCATGCCCAAACCGATCGCCAAGGATAATGGCTCGGGCATGCACACCCACATGTCGATCTGGAACAAGGGCAAGCCTTTGTTCGCAGGCAACGGCTATGCGGGGCTTAGCGACATGGCGCTCTATTTCATCGGCGGCGTCGTCAAGCACGCCCGCGCGCTGAACGCCTTCACCAACCCGACCACCAACAGCTACAAGCGCCTGGTCCCGGGCTTCGAAGCGCCGGTGCTGCTGGCCTATTCCAGCCGCAATCGCTCGGCGTCGTGCCGGATCCCCTACGGCGCGGGCGAGAAGTCCAAGCGGGTCGAGTTCCGCTTCCCCGACGCGATGGCCAATCCCTATCTGGCTTACTCGGCGCTGCTGATGGCCGGCCTCGACGGCATCCAGAACCGCATTCATCCGGGCGATCCGATGGACAAGAACCTCTACGATTTGCCGCCGCAGGAGCTGGTCAACGTCCCGACTGTGTGCGGATCGCTGCGCGAGGCTTTGATTTCGCTACAGAACGACCGCGCCTTTCTGACCAAGGGGGATGTGTTCAGCGATGACCAGATCGACGCTTATATCGAGCTCAAGTGGGAGGAAGTGATGCGTTGGGAGACCACGCCGAGCCCGGTCGAGTTCGATATGTATTATTCTTCCTGACGACGGCGTTTTCGACTGAAAAATGGGCGGCGCTCCTCCTTCGTGGAAGGACGCCGCTCATCATTTGGTAATAGGTTGTGGATCAAGACGAATGCATGTCATTCGAAGGTGTCCCGCCGAACAGCTTTCGTGCGACCGTTCTTTCGGGCGTGCGCCGGACACCCGTCACCACCGACAAGAAGCCGGGCCGAGACAGCAAAGCGCAAGGGCTGAACGCGGTTCAGGTTCAGCGTCTGGAACCGCGGCGCTCGAATCAACGCGGCGGCGACCGCCATCGACTGCACGACAATCAGGCGACTGTCCGACGCAAGGGGCGCGAACATTCGGTTGAGCTAATCAACCTGTCGCGCGGCGGCGCGATGATCGCGGGCAAAATCGGCGCCAAGCTGTGGGAGCCGCTGGACCTGATCCTTGGAGAGTTCGGAACGGTTGAGTGCGCCGTCCGATGGATCCGCCAGGACCGGTACGGCCTGGAATTCGCGCACGAAACCCGGATCGAGTGCGATCCGGAAGTTGAAGACCAAGTCCTCCGCGATGTGATCCGCAACTGCTTCCCGGACGTCGAGTCCGAGATAAACGACGTCACCGTGGACGATCCAGCGGAGCCCTCCCGCGGTCGGCGTCACCCGCTAATCTGGAACGCCATCGTCTATCATGATTACGAAAGCGATGTGGTCCGGCTGCGCAACATCTCGGCCGGCGGTGTCCTCATCGACTGCGGCACAACCTTGCCGGAAGGCGTCACCGTCTTCCTCGAACTCGATGGCGTCGACCAGATCCCAGCCACCGTGTGTTGGTCCCAAGGCGGCCAGTCCGGCCTGGCCTTTCAGGAGCCTTTTGATCTCTATCGCCTATCGAATGCTACCCCCGAACTGGCGTCCATGGAATGGCTGCAACCGGACTATCTGCGGCAGGAGTGGGACGAGAAAGAAGATCAGAAGGAATCGTCGCCGTGGGCGGACCGGTGGGGCCGGCTGACGCTCAGCGAGCTGAAATACACGCTTCGCGGTTGAGGTTCAGTCCTCCGCGATCAAGCTGGTGATCTTGGTTTCCGGAAGCATTGCAAAGCCGATCGTAGCGACCGCCAGCATCCCCGACAGATACCAATAAAAACCGCTCTCCACACCAACGTTCTTGAACCACAAAGCCACATATTCCGCGGTTCCGCCGAACAATGCGTTGCCCAAAGCATAAGGCAGCGCAACGCCCAGCGTGCGAATATGCGCCGGGAACAGCTCCGCTTTGATGACTGCGCCGATCGACGTGTACGCCGCCAATAAGGTCAGCGGGATGAGGATCAGACCCAAAGCCGTCGCCGGGCTCCCGACTGTCGCCAGCGCGGTGAACACCGGCACGGTGACGAGCATCCCACCTACGCTGAACAGCAGCAGCAGCGGCTTGCGGCCCACACGGTCGCTGACCGCGCCCCACAAGGGCTGCAACAGCATGAACAGGATCAGCGCCACGGTCATCACCTGCGTCGCGCTCTGTTTGGAAAAGCCCGAGGTGTTGACGAGGAACTTCTGCATGTACGTCGTGTAGGAATAGAAGGCGAGGCTCCCGCCGGCCGACACCAAGGCAACGATGAGAAATTCCCGGCGATGGCCGCCCCACAGACGCCGGATCGTCGACGCCGGACGGTCGGCCGGCAAGGCGTGGAAGCTTGCGGTCTCCTCGATGCGGCGGCGCATCAAATATACACCGATCGCCAGCAGCGCCCCGATCACGAACGGGACCCGCCATCCCCAGGCGTTGAGCTCCGCTTCGCTCAGCAGTGCCTGGAGAATTAACAGGACGGACAGCGACAGCAGCTGGCCGCCAATCAGCGTTACATATTGAAAGCTCGACCAGAAACCGCGCCGCTTGCGGCTCGCCACTTCGGACAAGTAGGTCGCGCTGGTCCCATATTCACCGCCGACCGACAGTCCCTGCATCATCCGCGCAATCAGCAGGATCGCGGGCGCAAGGGAGCCCGCCTGCGCATAAGTGGGAGCAACGGCGATCAGCAGCGATCCTCCGGCCATCAGCCCGACCGACAGCGCCAGTCCGGCCTTGCGTCCGTGCCGGTCGCCATAGACCCCCATCCACCACGCCCCGATCGGCCGCATCAGGAAACCGACCGCGAAGATCGCCGCGGTCGCCAGCAATTGCGCGGTCTGGCTGCCTTTCGGGAAGAAGGAAGCGGCGAAATAGAGGCTGAGCGACGTGTAAGCGTACCAGTCGAACCATTCGACGAGATTGCCCGCCGATCCGCCGATGATATTCCTGAGACGGCGGCGATGTTCAGTCACGCTTTGCCCGCGCCCGCTCGCCCGCCGATGAGCCGTAGACAAGATACAGCATGACCCCGGCTGCGTTCCAGATCAGGAAATAGACCTGCGTCTTCTGCGGCAGGCTGTAGAACAGATAAGCGCAGCCAAGAATCGCGCCAGTCCCCACCAGCCAGGGCAACGGCGTGGTAAAGGGACGCGGCGCTTCCGGCGACCGCCGTCGCATGGTCAGCATCGCGGCGGACACGGCGATGAACGCAGTCAGCGTCCCGGCATTGGCAAGCGCGGCAATCTCGTCGAGCGGAAAGATGCCGGCGATGGTTGCGACGACCATCGCCGTAAAGATCGTGATCCGGACCGGCGTCCCCCGGGCGGAGACACGCGCAAGGCTCTGCGGAAGCAATCCGTCGCGCGCCATGGTGAAGAAGATCCGGCTTTGCCCGAAGAAGAAAGCGAGGATCACGGTCGGCAGTGCGATTACCGCCGATGCCCCGAGCAGCCGCGCCGCCCATCCTTGCCCGATCTCACGTAGGATCAACGCCAACGGCTCCGGACTGTCCGCGAACCGGGCATAGCCAAGCGCGCCAACCGCGACCCCGGCCACCGCCATGTAGATGATCACGCACAGGATCATCGATCCGACGATGCCGATCGCCAAATCGCGGTCCGGGTTCTTGGCTTCCTCGGCCGCGGTCGCAATGGCGTCGAAGCCATAGAAAGCGAAGAAGATGATGGCGGCGGCGGCCATGACCCCGACCTCATCGCCCGACGGTCCGGTGCGCGGGAAGCCGTAGGGCATGAAAGGTTCGAAGTTGGCGTTGTCGAATGCGGGCAACGCGACGGCGATGAACAAGGCAAGGGCCGCGAGTTTCACCAGCACGAGGATCGCGTTGAGGTTGGCGCTTTCCCGCGTTCCGTAGATCAGCAGTCCGGCGACAATTGCGATGATGAAAATGGCGGGAAGGTTGACGATCCCGCCCGCGTGAGGTCCGGCAATTGTTGCGGCCGGGAGCGCAGCGCCTATGCTCGCGAGGAACCCGCTGGCATAACCCGACCAACCAACCGCGACGGCGCTGACAACCAGGCTATATTCAAGGATCAGCGACCAGCCGACCACCCAGGCGATCAGCTCCCCGAATACGACATAGGAGTAGGTGTAGGCCGAGCCCGACGCCGGGTACATCGTCGCCATTTCGGCATAAGCCAGCGCGGCAAACGCACAGATCACGCCCGCAATCGCGAAACTCAGGATCACCGCCGGGCCGGCCTTCGCCGCGCCGACCCCGATCAAGGTGAGGATCCCGGTTCCGACGATCGCGCCGACGCCCAGCGCGATCAGGTGCGGCCAGCCGAGCGACTGGGCAAGCCGATGCTCCTCCGGCATTTCGTGGCGGGCCGCGATCGACTTGCGGACGTTCCAATTACGCATGCGGTCCTCCGTCCGACTTCATTGCGAGGAGCGCAGCGACGACGCAATCCATACTTCTCTGATGGATTGCTTCGCTACGCTCGCAATGACTGGGACATCCGTCAATAATCCTTGCTGACACGGACATTGGCCCCGGCGCGGCCAACGGTCGAGAGCGACGAGAGCAAGGACAGCCAGCGGGTGATTTGATATTCGATGCGCGTCGCGGAATAGCCCTGACCGTCGGTGATGACCTCGACGAACAATTTCCGGCGAATATATTTGCCCGCCGCAATCGCGGTTCGCTGACCGGTGGCGACGTCGGCGGGCAGGATGCGCAGCCGGTCGAGGCCGACCGCGCGGCGAAGCGCGTTGATCGGGTCGAGGCTGCCCGAGCCGGATTGCAGCGCAGCCACCGCCGATGCGAGCTGCAGCGCTTCGGGTGCCGACAGATTGGTGATCGACGTGCCGAACAGGATCCGCGAAAGCAATTCGTCCTGCGGCAATTGCGGAACGCTGGCAAAATTGATCTCGGGGG
>JBDSZD010000317.1:0-2625 GCA_039925325.1 Sphingomicrobium sp. | reverse complement strand
TGGCCTGAATCAGATAGGGCACGGCGTTCGCACGCATCACCGCGACGCTGTAGGGCGAATAGGCCCACCCCTTGCTCTCGCGCAGGTCCATGTTGATCCGGCTGAAGGTCCCGCTGCCAAGCACGTCGCTTCCCGCCAGGCTGGCGGTAAGGTCGGTTCGCGGATCGAGCGCGGTCATCTGTCCGCCGTAAATGACCGATTGCGGAGATCCCGGTCGGTCGATCAGCACGATGCGCGGCGACGAAAAAGCGCCCGGAAGCGCGCTGAAGGTCTTGCGCCCGGCCGGCGTGGCGGGTGATTGCCAGGAGCCGAACGCGCGTTCCAGCTCTGCTTGCACATCGCCTAGCGGACGGTCGGAAACCACGAACAACTTGGCCGTGTCGGGCCGCAGCCACTGCTGTTTGAACTGCAGCAGATTGTCGTGCGACAAGCTCTTCAGCGCCTCCTCGTCACCCAGCGCAGTGGTCCCGTAAGGATGCGACGCGCCGAAAATGCGGCGCATATATTCACGCTGCCCCATCGTTCCCGGTGTCGTCTTGGCTTGCTGGACCTGCGTCACCAGCTGCGACCGGACCCGCTCGACCTCTGGCGCAGCGAAAGCCGGGTTGCGCACAATATCGGCCATCAGCGCAAGGCTCGGCGCCAGATTGGCGCTGAGCGCGGACAAAGTGACCGTACTGCGATCGGCCGAACCCGAGGCGGCGAGAATGGCGCCCAGCCGCTCCTGCTCTTCCGCGATCTGCTGCGACGACCGCGTTGCGGTTCCCTCATCGAGCAGGCTCATCGCCATATTCTGTAGGCCGCGCGTCGCGGGCGCGTCGGCGGCATAACCGGCGTCGAAGCTCAGCGCGATTTGCGTGAGCGGCGCAGCGGTCCGCTGCGCATAAGCAACCTGGATTCCGTTCGACAGCGCGACATGCGCTACGTCGGGGAAGTCCAGCGCAATCGACTGCCCGACCGGCGGCAGCTGCCGCTTGACCGACGCAACCTTGATGTCCGCGCCCTTGTTCGCGGGCCGCGCTTTGCTCTCGACGTAAGGCGCGCGAGCGCCCGGCTCGACCTTGATCGCGAGTACTGGCCGGCCGAGCCACTGCTGCATCGCGGTCCGCACCTGCGCAGGCGTGACCGACGCATAGCTTTGCAATTGGTGGCGATAGAAATCGCTGTTTCCGTTATACAGCAGCCCTTCGGCCAGTTCGCGATTCTTGGTCGCCACCCGCTCCAGCCCACGAATGCGGCTTGCCACCACTTGCGTCGCCGCCCGCGTCAATTCCGCTTCGGTCGGCCCCTCCGCAACATATTGCACGACGATCTCGTCCAGCCGCTTTTCCACCAGCGCCGGGTCCACTCCCGGCTTTGCGACCGCCGTAATTTCCATGAACCCGACGCGATGGAACGCCTGCATGTTGGCACTCACAGAAACGGCGATCTTCTCGTCGCGGACCATGATCCGGTCGAGCCGCGAACTTGCCAGCCCGCCGAGCACCGACGCGCCAAGGTCGAGCGCGGCGAGCTGCTCCGACTGAATGCCGGGAACCGCCCAGTGCCGCTGGAATTCAACCGTCGGCACCTGATCCTTCATTACCAGCGACTTGGGCGCGGCCAGTGTCGGGACCTCTGCGGCCGCCGGGACATTGACCTTGCCCGCCGGAATCGCGCTGAAATATTTGTTCATCAGAATTCTGGCTTCGGCGGGCGTAATGTCGCCGGACAGGCTGACGATCGCATTGTTCGGACCATATTTGTCGATGAACCACTGCTTCACGTCGGCCAGGCTGGCCGCGTCCAGGTTCGCCATCGATCCGATCGTCGAGTGCTGGTACGGATGCCCTGCCGGAAACAGGTTCTCCAGCTGCAGATATTCGAGCAGCCCCTTGGGCTGATTGTCCCCCTCGCGCTTCTCGTTCTGGACGACGCCGCGTTGCGCATCGAGCCTTTTCTGGTCGATCGCGGGCAGCAGATAGCCCATGCGGTCGGATTCCATGAACAAGGCCCGCTCGAGGTTCGACTTGGGGACCGTCTCGAAATAATTGGTGCGGTCGAACCAAGTCGTCCCGTTCCAGTCGGTCGCGCCGATATTCTGCAGGAACGGCATGATCCCCTCGCGGACATTGTCCGATCCGTAGAACATCAGATGTTCGAACAGATGCGCGAACCCGGTCTTGTCCGCAGGCTCGTCCTTCGACCCGACATTGTACCAAACGCCGAACCCGACCACCGGCGCTTTGTGATCCTCGTGGACCAGCACCGTCAGCCCATTGTCGAGCTTGAAGCTGGTGTGCGGAACGCTGACTTCCTTCACCAGCGACGGCAAAGGCGCGGGCTCGGCGGGTGCGACAGCAATGGCCGCAACCGGAGGCTCCGCGACGCTCATCGGTGCTACGGCCGGCCGTGGCGCGGTAGCGCAGGCGGCAAGGACCGAAGCGCTGGCGAGAAGGGCGGCGAATTGAAAACGGCGCATCATTGAACTCCGGGGAAATCGACTTGCAAGCTTAGCGGAGCCACCGCCGCGCGCAACGCCGCTCGACCAACCGGCTGCACGGTTCGATCAGCGGTCCACCAAACCCCGGCTGGCTGCGCGGCCCGCTCTCTGCTAGCGGCGCGGCGCAATGACTGACCTTTCCA
>JBDSZD010000316.1:0-5916 GCA_039925325.1 Sphingomicrobium sp. | reverse complement strand
GCGCGGCGAGGTGCTCGCACTGATCGGAGAATCCGGTTCAGGGAAGACGACGATCGCGCTGGCGCTCATGGGTTACGCGCGTCCGGGGGCCAGGATCACCGCCGGAACAATCCGGGTCGGTGAGACTGAGATCCTGGGCCTTGACGAATCTGGTCTGGTGGACCTGCGCGGCAACCGGGTCGCCTACATTGCGCAGAGCGCTGCCGCTGCCTTCAACCCGTCGCGGACGATCATGAACCAAGTGATCGAGGCGGCCCTGACCCACGGTACCGCCTCCCGCCGCGAGGCCGAGACCAAGGCGCTCGGCCTGTTCCGCGAGCTTGCTCTCCCCAACCCGGAAACGATCGGGAGCCGTTATCCCCACCAAGTCTCTGGCGGACAGCTGCAACGCTTGATGGCGGCAATGGCGCTGATCACCGATCCGGAACTGGTGATCCTCGACGAGCCGACAACCGCGCTCGACGTCACCACCCAGATCGAGGTTCTCCGCGCGTTCAAAAAAGTTGTTCGCGAGCGCGGGACGACGGCCGTCTATGTCTCGCACGACCTGGCCGTAGTTGCGCAGATGGCGGACGAAATCATCGTCCTGAACCAGGGCAGGATTCGCGAACGAGGCACGACGGCGCGCGTCCTTTACGAGCCCGCTGACGAATATACCCGAAGCCTGATGGCCGCCGCCCGTCCTGTTGAACAGGGTCCCGGTTCCGCGCCGACGATGGCGGATGCGATTCCTCCCTTGCTGGAGGTACGCTGCGTTACAGCCGGGTACGGGCCGGTCGGCTCCGATGGGTTGCCGCGCAATCCGGTGCTCAAGGACATTGATATCCGCATCGAGCGCGGTTCCACCCTTGGAATCATCGGCGAGTCCGGTTCCGGAAAATCGACGCTCGCGCGTGTCGTCGCGGGTCTTCTCAAGCCTGTCCGGGGGGAGGTGCGGCTGAGCGGGGAGCCGCTGCCGCCGACCATTGCGGAGCGCACGCGCGATCATTTCCGGCGAGTCCAGATCGTTTTCCAGAATGCCGATACAGCGTTGAATCCGGGCCACACGGTGGGCCGCATTCTGGCTCGCCCGCTCGCTTTGTATCACGGGCTCGATGGCGCCGCCCAACAGAAGCGTGTTGCGGAACTGCTGGATATCATCCGCTTGCCGGGAAGCATGGCGCACCGTTTGCCGGGAGAGCTTTCCGGCGGGCAGAAGCAGCGGGTAAATCTGGCGCGCGCGCTTGCCGCCGAGCCGGACATAATCCTGTGCGACGAAGTCACATCGGCGCTGGACACTGTTGTCGGAGCGGCAATGCTGGAACTGCTGGCTGACCTGCGCCGTGAGCTCGACCTCTCCTACATGTTCATCAGCCACGACATTTCGACCGTCCGGGCAATCTGCGACGAGATCGTCGTTCTCTATTCCGGCAGGCAGGTCGAGCGTGCGCCGCGCTCGGCATTCCGCGAGCCGCCCTTTCATCCATACACAGACATGCTGGTCGATTCGGTGCCGGAGCTACGACCCGGCTGGCTTGAGGACGCTCGCTATGCCGGTGCGTTGCCGCCGATCGATTCGCCGTCCGGTGATGGGCCCGCGGAACTTTGCCCGTTCCTGTCTCGCTGCCCGGTCAGGATCAACGGTCTGTGCAACGCGGTGCCGCCGCCGCGGCACGTGCTCGGAAAAGGGAATGAAGTGCTGTGCCATCACAATGATGCCGCGCTTATCGATCTCCACCGCAAGCTGGTGGGCGCCGCGCCATGCAGCATCTCCGCTAGCGACGTGATGCGGCCGGTCGGGGCGAAGCTTGCGCCAGATTATTTCGAATGAGTGAGAAACGCGGCAATCAATGCTTTCCGGTACCGCTATCATTTCCCAGCGAAGGCAGTGCTCTTCGACGCTCGGGGATGATTGCAGGCCGACAGGCCAAAGGAGAAGTCATGGAAGCGGCAACGCAATCCCGCGTGCGTGTGCGCAAGATGATGCTCGAAGACATCGCGAGCGCGCGTGAGCTGTCGCGCGAGCAGAAGTGGCCTCACCGAACCGCCGACTGGGAATTTCTTTTCCAACACGGCACCGGGTTCGTTGCCGATCAAGATGGGGAAGTGGTCGGAACGACCTTATGCTGGGAACAAGGCCCAACCGCGGCCAGCTTGGGCATGGTCATCGTTTCACCGCGCTGCCAGGGTCAGGGTTTAGGGAGCCGGCTGATGGAGGCCGCGCTTGGCGAGCTCGGCGATCGCACGGTGGTGCTCAACTCCACCGAGGAAGGGCAGCCGCTGTACAGGAAGTTCGGCTTTGAGCCTGCCGGGTCGATCTTGCAGCACCAAGGCATTGTCGACATCGTTCCACTTGCTGAGCTGCGGCCGAACGAAAGGGTCCGGCCAAAAGGCAGGAATGATCGTGCGGTGGTGGCCGAACTCGACCGCCTCGCCTCAGGTATGGACCGGAGCGAGATTATTTCGGCGATTCTTCCCGGTTCCCGAGGCGTCATGTTCGACAGCAATAATTCGACGGTCGGGTTCGCTTTGGTGCGCCGCTTCGGGCGCGGCTTCGCGGTTGGACCGACCGTGGCACCGGATGCGGTCGCTGCGAAGGCGCTGATCTCGCACTGGCTCGGGTCGAAGGTCGGGAAATTCTGCCGCCTCGACATTCCGGAAAGCAGTGGATTGTCATCGTGGCTCGAAAAGCGCGGCCTGCCGTGTGTCGGCCAGGTGACGACGATGGTCCGCGGCCGGCCGCTCCATGCCACCGCCGGCGCGAAGCTATTCTCTCTTATCAGTCAGGCCTTGGGATGAGCATTTCCGGACTCAGTCGCGCTGATCTTTTTATCGAGCGCGCTTTCATCGGCGGCGAGTGGGCAAGCGCCCGCCAGGGCCGGACGATCAACGTCGACAATCCGGCTTCGGGCGAGGTGCTCGGCACCGTTCCCGATTGCGACGAACTCGATACGCGAGCAGCCATCGATGCGGCGGCCGAGGCATTCCCTGCCTGGCGCAACAGAACCGCCGGTGAGCGCGCGGCCCTGCTGGAGCGCTGGCATGGGCTGATCCTCGAGAATCTTGCGGATCTGGCGCGCATCATGACGGCGGAACAGGGCAAGCCGCTTGCTGAGGCGGAGGGCGAAATTCGCTACGCCGCAACTTTCGTCAAATGGTTCGCTGAAGAAGGTCGCCGGATCTGCGGGCACGATGTGCGCCCGCCCGAGGCAAATCGCAGGATATTTGTCACCAAGGAGCCTGTCGGAGTTTCCGCGGCGATCACGCCCTGGAATTTCCCGGCAGCGATGATTACCCGCAAATGCGCTCCGGCGCTGGCGGCCGGCTGCCCGATTGTCGTCAAGCCATCCGACCTTACGCCTTACACGGCGCTGGCGCTGGGCAAGCTGGCGGAGGAGGCGGGATTCCCATCGGGTGTGATCAGCATCGTTACCGGAATGCCCCAGGCAATCGGGGCCGAGATCACCCGCAATCCCAAGGTACGGAAGCTGTCCTTCACCGGCTCCACCCGCATTGGCGCACTGCTCATGCGGCAATGTTCGGATACGATCAAAAAGCTGAGTCTGGAACTTGGGGGAAATTCGCCGCTGATCGTTTTCGACGACGCCGACCTCGATCTTGCCGTTGCAAGCACCATGGCAAGCAAGTTCCGCAATGCGGGTCAGACCTGCGTTTGCGCCAATCGTATCCTGGTGCAGGACGGCGTTCATGACGAATTCGCGGCGCGGCTTGGCAAAGCGGTCCAGCAGTTGACGGTCGGCCCCGGCGACGCGCCGGGCGTGACAACCGGCCCGCTGATCAACGCCGCGGGGGTCGAAAAGGTGCGCGCGCATCTTGATGACGCGCTGGCGAATGGCGCCAGCGCCTTTGCAACCGTCGAGAGCAGCCTGGATCCCAACCGCTTCGTCGCGCCGGTGGTTCTGACGGGCGCCAACAGCAAGATGCGGCTAGCGAGCGAGGAGACGTTCGGTCCGGTGGCACCGCTCTTCCGCTTCCGGCATGAGGAGGGGGCGCTCGAGATGGCCAATTCCACCCCTTTCGGGCTTGCCAGCTACTTTTTCACGGAAGATCTGCACCGCGCTTTCCGCGTCGCCGAGCGGCTGGAGGCGGGGATCGTTGCCCTGAACACCGGCGGAGTATCGATGGAAATGGCGCCTTTCGGCGGCGTGAAGCAGTCCGGCCTCGGCCGCGAGGGCGGCCGCGAGGGCATCGAGGAATATCTCGAAACCAAGGCCTTCCATGTCGGTGGACTGAAGCTTTAGTGGGAGGTCAGGGTGAGCAAGCCTAAGCGCCGTTATTCGATCGCGGTCATCCCCGGTGACGGCATAGGCAAGGAAGTCATGCCGGAAGGCGTGCGCGTGCTAGAGCGCGTCGCGCAGCTTTATGGCTTCGAAATCGAGCAGCAATGGCACGACTTCGCCAACTGCGATTATTATCAGCGGCATGGGCGCATGATGCCGGAGGATTGGAAGGAGCAGATCGGCAACCCCGATGCGATCTTCTTCGGCGCCGTGGGTTGGCCCGACATCGTTCCTGACCACATCTCGCTATGGGGCTCGCTCCTCCAGTTCCGGCGCGAGTATGATCAATACGTCAATCTTCGTCCGGTCCGGCTGATGCCGGGAGTTCCGTGCCCGCTGGCGGGCCGGGAACCAGGAGACATCGACTTCTGGGTTGTCCGTGAAAATACCGAAGGCGAGTATAGCGCGGTTGGCGGGCGAATGTTCAGCGGCACGGACCGCGAGGTGGTCATCCAGGAAACGGTCATGACTCGCTTCGGCGTCGACCGGGTGCTCCGCTATGCCTATGAACTCGCCAACAGCCGGCCCGCCAAGCACCTGACATCGGCAACCAAGTCGAACGGAATCGCGATCACGATGCCGTTCTGGGACGAACGCGTCGAAGCGATGGCCGAGCAATTCCCGGAGGTTCGCTCCGACAAATATCATATCGATATCCTGACGGCGCAATTCGTTCTGAATCCCGACCGTTTCGACGTCGTCGTCGCCTCCAACCTGTTTGGCGACATTTTGTCCGACCTCGGACCGGCCTGTACCGGCACGATTGGCGTCGCGCCGTCGGGGAACATCAATCCCGACGGGACTGCACCATCACTGTTCGAGCCAGTCCACGGCTCCGCTCCCGACATTGCGGGCAAGAATATTGCCAATCCGGTGGGGCAGATCTGGTCGGCAGCGATGATGCTCGAGCATCTTGGTGAGAAAGATTCGGCGGCGGCAATCCTTCGCGCTGTCGAGACCGTTCTCTCCGAGCCCGCACTAAGAACTAGCGATCTCAAGGGCAAAGCCGACACGACGACCTGTGGCAAAGCCATCGCCGAGGCCCTCGGCTAGGCCGCTTTCCGACGAAATAAAATGCCGCGGGGAAAGCAAAATGCGGCCTTTGCGGCCGCCGGCGCGCTCTCAACCCGCGACAACGTGCGGCGGATTCCGTTACACCGAAGTCCATGGACAGTCCTGCCAGCACGTCACCAGCTGCGGCCCGGAACCGCACCCTCATCGACATGGATCGAGACCATCTGATCCACCCAGTCACGTCGTTTCGCGGCCATGAGGCTCGCGGCGTAACCCTGCTCAAAAGCGGCAAGGGGATGTGGCTCACCGACATGAATGACCGCGCTTTGCTCGATGCCTTCGCGGGCCTCTGGTGCGTAAACGTCGGCTACGGGCACGAAACTATCGTCGAGGCCGCCGCCGAGCAGATGCGGCGGCTGCCCTATGCGACCGGTTATTTCCATTTCGGGAGCGAGCCTGCGGTGCTGCTCGCCGAGAAACTGGTCGAGTTGACTCCGCCGTCGCTGCAGCACGTCTATTTCACGCTGGGCGGGTCGGACGCTGTTGACTCTGCGATCCGCTACATCGTTCATTATTTCAACGCGGTCGGCAAACCGTCGAAGAAGCAGTTCATTGCGCTCGA
>JBDSZD010000315.1:0-13755 GCA_039925325.1 Sphingomicrobium sp. | reverse complement strand
GTCCGCCGCCGCCCCGGCATGTATATCGGCGGCACCGACGCGCGCGCGCTCCACCATCTCGCCGCCGAAGTCATCGACAACAGCATGGATGAGGCGGTCGCCGGCCACGCGACCCGGATCGAGGTTACGCTTGAGCAGGGCAACCGGCTGACCGTCACCGACAACGGCCGCGGCATGCCGGTCGATCCGCACCCCAAATTTCCGGGTCAGTCGGCGCTCGAAGTGGTCATGACGACGCTGCATTCGGGCGGCAAGTTCGAAGGCAAGGCCTATTCCACCTCCGGTGGCCTCCACGGCGTCGGCGTCAGCGTCGTCAACGCGCTGTCGACCGAGACCATCGTCGAAGTCGCCCGCGACAAGATCCTCTACCGTCAGCGCTTCGCCAAAGGCCTCGCCACCGGCCCGCTCGAAACGGTCGGCGCCGCACCCAACCGGCGCGGCACCACCGTGACCTTTACCCCCGACCTCGAAATCTTCGGCGCCGACGCGGCCTTCGATCCCGCCCGCCTCCACAAGCTCGCCCGTTCGAAGGCCTATCTGTTCGCGGGCGTCGAGATCCGCTGGCGCTGCGACCCCTCCCTCGTCTCCGCCGACGTTCCCGAAACCGCGACGTTTCAGTTTGCCAACGGACTCGCCGACCACCTCACCGAACAATTGGGCGAACGGCCTTGTGTCACCAACCAGTCGTTTACCGGTCGCCAGGATTTCCCCAACGACCAGGGCAGTGCCGAATGGGCGGTCGCCTGGCCGCTCTATTCCGACGGTTCCGAATCCTATTATTGCAACACCATCCCCACACCCGACGGCGGCACTCATGAAGCGGGCCTCCGCGCCGCGCTCACCAAGGGTATCCGCGCATTCGGCGACCTCGTCGGCAACAAGCGCGCCAAGGACATCACCGCCGACGACATGTTCGACGGCGTCGAGCTGATGCTCAGCGTCTTCATCCGCAATCCGCATTTCCAGAGCCAGACCAAGGACCGCCTCACCAGCCTCGAAGCCGCGCGCTTCGTCGAGGCGGCGGTGCGCGATCATTTCGACCATTTCCTCGCCGACAATATGGACCGCGGCCGCGCCTTGCTGGGCTCGATCGTCGAGCGGATGGAGGAACGCTTGAAGCGCCGCGCCGAGCGCGAAGTGAAGCGCAAGACCGCGACATCGGGCCGCAAGTTGCGCCTCCCCGGCAAGCTCACCGACTGCGCCAATGACGACCCTGCAGGCACCGAATTGTTCATCGTCGAGGGCGACAGCGCGGGGGGCTCGGCTAAACAGGCGCGCAACCGCAAGACCCAGGCGATCCTCCCCATTCGCGGCAAAATCCTCAACGTCGCCTCCGCCACCGCCGAGAAAATCCGCGCCAACAGCGAAGTCGCCGATTTGATCCTCGCGCTGGGCTGCGGCACGCACGAGCGCTTCGACGAGGCCGCCCTGCGCTACGAACGCATCATCATCATGACCGACGCCGACGTCGACGGCGCCCACATCGCGACCTTGCTGATGACCTTCTTCTTCCAGGAAATGCCCGAGATGGTCCGTCGCGGCCACCTCTTCCTCGCCCAGCCGCCGCTCTACCGCCTGACCTCCGGAGCGAAGAGCTATTACGCCCGCGACGACGCCCACCGCGCCGAGATCGAAGCCAGGGAGCTCAAGGGCAAGAAGATCGAGGTCAGCCGCTTCAAAGGCCTGGGCGAAATGAACCCCAACCAGCTCAAGGAAACCACCATGGACCCCGCGAGCCGCTCGTTGCTCAAGATCACCCTCCCGGCCGCCTACGAAGACCGCCAGCCGGCCCGCGACATCGTCGATCAACTCATGGGCAAAGACCCGGCCCTGCGCTTCGCCTACATCCAGAACCACGCAAACGCGGTGGAAGGTGACTCCATCGATGCCTAGATTGCGAATTCCGTCTCATTGGATAGTGCTTCGCCATGTCTATGCCGCTACGTCCTCGATCTCATCACCTCGAAGATGAGAGCATAAATGAATTCATTCGCGTCCTGCCGACCCAATGGGTGGTTCGACGCAAGGATCATGATTACGGTGTGGACCTTGAGGTCGAGATATTTGATGAGAATGGTCGCGCAACAGGGCTGACCTTCAACGTGCAGTTGAAGGCAACTGACGACCCCGACAAATCCACCTTAGTTTCAATAGGTACCGATAAACTCGAGTACTACGGTGCCTTGCCCGCACCTACGCTAGTGGTCAGATACTGCTCGGACGGGAAATCGTTTTTCTCACAGTGGAATGCCAACATATTGGCGGCGCAAACTTTGTCCGACGGGCAGCAGAGTATCACTTACCGCTTTTGCGAACAGGAACGGTGGACTGCGGACCGTCCTGCTTCAATCGAACGAACCCTTCGAGTCCTCCGCCGGCTAGAAGAGGCGCGGCCCAGCACTCCAATTTATCTGTCTTTGCACTTCGAACAACTGACCGATCAGCAACGGTGGGTCGTTGAGGGTGCTGTGCATGACGTCCAGACGTCGGCCCCCGACATCCTAAAGGGTGCTGACAAGGACGTAGCGATTGAAATAAACGTCGCAGTAGATCCTATGAAGATTAGGGTTGCGATAGACTGTTTGTCGTCGATTTCTATGGAAATTGAGAGCCTCGATCGAAAGCAACTTAGCCCTCTTATTCGATACGCCGTTGTAGCGCTGCTCGCCCATCATCGCATTACGCATCAAGCAGAACGCGTTGCACGAGCGCTTGTCGCAAGACAGGAGACAACGCGAAGCAGCTTTGTTGCCTTCGAAGCCTGCCGCGCCTTGGCCAATGACCTCGAAAAATCCGTCGAGCTTGCGATACTCAATGGTCTACACAGTCAGAGCAACAAGTATTACGGGCCCTTCACGCTGTTACTTTTAACGCACCCCCAGGATGAAATGCGGCGCGCGGCTGCAATCGAGTTCTTCTTCAAAAATGCGCGGACTGCCGCCCGTGAACATGGTTCAGATTCCGAGGCGGCCGTCTGTTATTCACTAGGGAATCACTACCGGTCGCGGTTTGAGTACGCGAAAGCCATTAGGCAATATAATCTGGCGCGAAAGATTCGACCCGCGTATTGTCAAACTCCTTACTTTGTTGGCGAGCTCGGAGCCTGTTTATTCGGCGCGGCTCATTTTTAAATGGCCACCGAATTTTATAAGCACAAATTGAGCCTGGAAGATTCATGCTCAGTAGATCGTTTACATCTTGCGGACGCTCTGTTTTTTTCTGGAGAAGTTGGCGATGCGGGACGGATTTACTGCGAACTCGTTGACGAGTTAGAGGATGATATTGTGCTGCCCGAGGCGGCGCTGAAGCTTGGTCTATGCAAATGGCTTGCAGAAATCGCTTCTGCTGATTGCGTTCCCGCAAAACGGTCCGAAGCGTTTAAACCAACTTTCGGGGAAGCTTCGATCAGCGATCACCAAAGAATCATCACCAGTGTCGACGCGCTCAACGAACTTGCTCATTTCAACATCGGCGTCGCACTCTCAAAGGACCGGAAACACGCACAAGCCTTTCCCCACTTCCTTCTCTGCGCAATGAAAAGGTCGGGGGACGATGAGGCTTGGGCAAACGCAATTATTTGTACAACGCACATGGATGAAGGCTCTCTACTGATTTCAACAATCACCGTAGCAATGTCATTGCGCGGACGTGCAGCCTACGAAAGACTCAGGGATCAGCTGTTCGAGCAAGATGCCCCTCCAGAACTCCTGAGCGCTTTAGATGAGATCGTTCGCCAGGTTGGACAGTCCATCGAAGACCAGCAGGATCGTCGATTTACATTTCGGCTACTCCCAGAACGCCATTTCGATCGGACTGAAGAAATCGTCGTTGGCTAAGTGCGTCGCCTCAAAAATCAGGGACAGTACGCCGGTCTGGGTTCATTCTGTCTGGATGATCGTTGTGGAAAAAGGTTTGCACCAATTCCTCGATGGCGAGCAGAGCGCGCCCCGCTGAAAGGCGAGGCGACGATGACCGACGCGGCCAAGCGCCACGACTCCCTCGAATAGCGATTCCAATATGCCCGGCAGCTGGAGAAATTGCTTCGCTGCCCGCAGGCGGTGGACGTCATCGCCTCCTCCGCACCTATGGCGCGACCCGCCTCCTTCCGCGTCTTCGTGCCTTCGCGCCTTCGCGCAACAAAACGCTTTCCTACAGCACATATTCTATGTTCCAATATGGTTCATGAACAACGACCAAGACGAACCGCTAGTCTCCCTGATTCCAGTCGCCCACATCCGCCATGACGGCTGGACCCCCGATCGCATCGCTACCTTCCTCGAAGTGCTCGCCGACACCGGGATTGTCGCCGAGGCCTGCCGCGCCGTCGGGATGAGCCGCGAAGGCGCATACCCGTTGCGCAACCGCGATCCGGTGTTCGCAGCGGCGTGGCGCGCGGCTCAGGCCAAGGCGCGGCCGGTGGTCGCTGACGGCCTGCTCGAGCGCAGCATCACCGGCACCGTCGAACATTATTACCGCGACGGCGTCCTGGTCGGCGAACGCCGCCACTATGAAAGCTGGCTCGGGCTGGCGATGCTCAAGCGGCTCGACAAGCAGGCGCAAGACGATGCCGGCGACGCACTGGCGGCGCGCATCGGCGGCGGCTGGCAGGAGACGCTAGATGCGCTGCGCGAAGGCGGAACCGCGGCCATTCCGGCGGCGCTGGAACCCGACGTTGACGAAGTTGACATACCCCATCCCCCCGGCTGCGACCCTGCGGACGACTGCTGGAAAACCGACGATGGCGTGTGGATGACGAGCTTTCCGCCGCCCGCTGGGTTCGACGGGCACGAGAATGTTCTCTGGGATGGATTCAACTATTACGAGCGCAGCTGCACGCCCGAGGAAGCCGTACTGCTCGATGCCAATGAGGCGGCCGCCGAAGCCGAGGAACACGCCGAACTCACCGCCGCCGCCGAAGCCCGTCGCGATTCCTGGTTCGCCGCTTTGCGCGAAAATTCGTGACAGGACAGATTCCGGTGACAGATTCCCTTTCCGACACCCCGGTTGTATGTCCAAGAGAGTTCACAGGAGGCCATATGCACAAACCATCGCCGAGAAGGCCGTCGCCAAAGTCGGAAGGACGCCCCGCAAGATCAAAGTCATACTCCTTGTCTGCATGTTGGCCGTCGGCATCCCTGTGGGACGATGGGCATCGGGGTCGTGGCTCGCGGCCACGATATCGGTGGAGTTCGCATTCATTGGCCTCGGCGTAGGTGTGCTGATAATCGAGAGGCTTGCGGGTCCTTCAATGCGAAGAGCCCTCGCCCAACGTGAACAGGCATACGAGCAGTCGCTTACACTCCGACTGACCGCTGAGGCCCTAGTATATGATCTAGGCGACCTGAGCATGACCGCTCGCTGGCCTTGCGTGACAGACCTTTATCAAACGCGCAAATACTGGGTTTTCCTGGTTCAGAGTAGCGCGATGGTCGTACCACGTCGCTTCTTTGCAACTGCCGAGGCCGAGCGCGACTTCATTGTGGCGGCCACGTCGCGCATGACGGACTCGGCCCGTGCGAGAAGCCCGCAGGCGGCAAAGTTTGTTGGCGGTTAGCACGAGCTTCGCCAACGTCCGGAGTAGGTGGAGCGGACCTAAGCTCGAGGAGTCGTTTCGCAGCCCCGAAGGCCGACTATCAGTGCGGTTCCGCGCTGTACGAGCGAGACTTGGCTGCCGGCTACGCATTTCCCAACGGTCGCCCACGACGAGCGGACCTGCCGGATCGACCCATCCGCGAGCCTGACCGTTAGAATAGGCAAATCACCACCCCTCACTGACGATGCGCTGTAGGTTCCTAGTTGAACAACGCGCGCCTCAATCGACCGCCCACTGCTCACGTCCGTGCGGTCCAAAAAATACCAGAGCGCGGAAAAGAAAGCGATCAGCATGGCCAAACAAAGTGCTTGCCCGATGCGTTCGCGAAGAACGACAGTCTGAAACGGATCGGCCATTTTCAATATCTATGCCCGAGGGACTGAATGTCCACAACGGCCGAACTCCAACTCCGCGCTCCGCATCAATTCCGTCAGGATGCGCGGCCTGCGCCGGTGGACGGCTCCTTCCGGCTCGAGGACGGCACCGACCGAAGCCGGCGCGGAAGTAATCGACCACTGGACCGAGGCGAGATAAGAGGTCGCGCGCCGCCGAACTGACGGCGCCTTAACGCGCCACACGCGGTAAGTCGGGCAGGTCTTCGGACGCGTCCTGTTCTTCGTAAGGACTTTCCAGCCGGCCCTCGTCCGGCGCGACCAGTGCACTGAGGCTGGCGCGGACGGCGTCCGCGTCCCGGCTTTTGATCGCCGCGAACAGCCGGTCGGTCTGCGGCTTCAGCGCTTTCCACAGCAGGAAGCGCTCGCGGGCCATGCGGATGCGCGGATGCGTCGTGTCCGACGTGTCTTCGCCGACGAACAATTCCTCGAACAGCTTTTCACCAGGGCGCAGTCCGGTGTAGCGGATTTCGATATCGCCGCCGGGGGTCTTTTCGTCCCGCACACTCAGCCCGGCCAGCGTGATCATGTTGGTCGCCAAATCCGCGATCCGGATCGACTCGCCCATGTCGAGAACGAACACTTCGCCACGCGTGGCCAGCGCGCTTGCCTGCAGCACCAATTGCGTCGCCTCCGGGATCGACATGAAGAAGCGGGTCATTTCGCGGTGGGTGACGGTGACCGGACCGCCCTCCCAGATCTGGTTGCGGAAACGCTGGACCACCGATCCGGAGGAATCGAGTACATTTCCGAAGCGGACGATGCCGAACCGCGTGCTGCATTGCGGATCCGCGGCATAGGCCTGGACGATCAACTCGGCGACCCGCTTGCTTGCCCCCATCACGCTCTTGGGCCGCACCGCCTTGTCGGTCGAAATCATGGTGAAGCGGGTCAGCCGTTCCTCGAACGCGACCCGCGCAAGGACTTCGGTCCCGACCACATTATTCTCGACGCCGACCACTTCATTCTGCTCGAGCAGCGGGACGTGCTTGTAGGCGGCGGCGTGGAAGATGGTGTCGATCCCGTGATCGCGGATGATCTCGCGGATCAGCGCCTCATTGAGCATCGATCCGACGATCGGAACGATCGCGGGCGGGTCTTCGTCCGGCATTCGGCGGGCGGCGTGGTCCAGTTGCTGCTCGATTGCGTAAAGCGAATATTCGCCATGGTCCAACAGCACCATTTTCGCTGGACCGGCCTGCAGGATTTGGCGGCAAATTTCCGAACCGATCGATCCGCCGGCGCCGGTGATCAGGATTTTACGGCCGCGCACCGCCTCGTCGATCAGCAACAGCATCGGTTCCACCGGGTCCCTACGAAGCAGATCGTTGACGCTGATCGGCCGAACGTCGCTGATGGTGTAGCGGCCGGACACGATCTCATCCGGGGCGGGGATCGTCTTGACCTTCAATCCCAATTCCTTGGACCGCGAAATGGCCTCGAGCCGTTGCATCCGGCTGGCATTGGGCATGGCCAGGAAAATCTCCGCGACTTCATGGTCGTCGATGAGCCTCGGGATTGCGGATGCCGGATAGATCGGCACGCCGCCGAGCATCTGGCCGTGCAAGGCAGGATCGTCATCGACGAACGCCGCGAGCCGGAAATCCGGGTCCGTGCGCATTGAGTCCGCAAGACTGATTCCAGCGGGACTTGCGCCGTAGATGACTACTTGGCGTTGATGAACCGGACGGTATCCGGCGATTCGTCCGACCCCCGACAACAGCCGCGCCATGACATACCGGCCCATGAACAGCAGCAGGAACAGGAACCCACAATAGATGAACCCGACCGAGCGCGGCACGAGGATCGTCTGGCCCTCGAACACGATCGTCGCCCGGGTAGAATAGATCAGCAACACCCAGGCACCGGAGGCGATAGCCGCGCCGAACAGGATCCGGCTGACGGTCTGCATGTCAAAGAAGCGCAGGACGAAGCGATAGACGCCGAGCCAGTAGAGGCCGGCAATGCCAAACGCGAACGAAGCGGCAGCGGACAGGAGAACGATCGGACTGTCCGGGAAAAACGCGCTTCCGAGCCGGGTCGAGAATGCCGCCCACAAGGCGACCGCCATTGCCGCGAGATCGTAGCCGATCAGGACCATCCGCTTGCGCGGACGACTGAGCGTCGAAACGCCGGTAATCAAGCCAAGGATCATATGAGCAAACTAAGTAGCTCAATTATCATAGGAAAAGCCAGCATCAGGAAAGTACGTCACGAGCGATGGAGGCCAGCGCCTCTGCCCGCCGCTTCAAGCGTTCGGGGTCCAGAGTCGGATGAACTTCAACCATCAGGCTGCTTTCACCCAGTAAATGGGCATTCGGGAGTGGCTCGACTGCGAGGTCGGCGAATGCTTTTTCCCGATAGATTTCGGAACAGGAACCCGAAAACACGCGCAGTCCCGCTGCGGCTGAACGACGAAAGATTTCGGCGCGCAAAACAGCGGCCTGTTCCCCGGGAGCATCGACGTACGCATAGAATTTGTAGAAGGCGTGATCGACGCCTGCCCGCGGCAACGGTGCCCGCAAGTTGGGGACGCCGCTTAGCCCATCGGCCCAAATCGCCGCATTGCGGGCGCGGGTCGCGGACCAGTCCGGCAGCTTTTGCAGCTGGGCCAGGCCGATTGCGGCCTGCAGACCCGTCATTCGCCAATTGGTCCCGACCGAATCGTGCACCCAACGGAAGGTTCCGTGGTCGGTGGCTGGCGCACACGCCTTTTCGCGGACCTTGCCATGATCCTTGTACGACCATGCCCATTCATAGGCAGCGTGATCGCGGAAACTGACGAACCCGCCCTCCCCGCCGGTGGAAATGATCTTGTCCTGGCAGAATGAAAAGGTCGCTGCATCGCCGAAGCTGCCAACCGAGCGTCCCTCGATCCTCGCGCCATGCGCCTGTGCGCAGTCCTCGATCACCTTGATCCCGCGCGCGCGCGCCAAGTCCACGATCGCAGGCATGTCCGCCGGCCACCCGCCGAGGTGGACGACGACGATCGCTCGCGTGCGATCCGTAAGCACCGCTTCGATAGCTTGAGGAGTGAGATTGCCACTGCTGCAATCGACATCCGCGAACACCGGTGTCGCGCCCACCAGGACCACACAGGAAGCCGACGCAACGAACGACCGGGGCGACACGACGACTTCGTCTTTTTGGCCGATGCCGAACGCCCGAAGCGCTAGTTCGAGCGCGACCGACCCGTTGGCGAGAGCAATTCCATGGCCGCCCCCAAAAGCCTTCTGGCAAGCCGTCTCGAACGCGAAGACATCCGGTCCGGTCCATTGGTTGACTCGGCCGGACCGCAAAATACTCGCCACCGCGGCAATCTCGTCCTCGGCGTAAACGGGCCATGACTCGCTCGGGTCCGCCGCCAGGAGGTCCGGGTTCAGCAGCGGGGACATGGAACCTCTCCAGAACGATCGGCGGGCCGCGCGCCCGGCGGTCAACCATCCGGCTTGCGTCTAATCGTCTTCCTTGACCGAAGAAAGGGCGACGTCTTTCGCCGACCCATGCGGGGATCCGCTGCCCATGAACTCTGGCATCGTCGCCTCGCCATCGGCGGCAATCCCCGTTCGCCGTACGACCTGCAGTGCGGTCAAGCCGATGATTTTGAGGTCGAGTAACAGCGATCGATTGTCGACGTACCAAAGGTCGAGCGCGAATTTGTCCTCCCAACCCAGCGCGTTGCGCCCCTTGACCTGCGCCAGGCCTGTAAGGCCGGGGCGAACCTCGTGCCGACGCGCCTGCTCGGGCGTGTAGCGATTGAGATATTGCATCAGCAAAGGTCGCGGGCCGACCAGGCTCATGTCGCCGACGAGCACATTCCAAAGTTCCGGAAGCTCGTCGAGGCTCGTCGCTCGAAGGGTTCGTCCGAGCGGCGTCAACCGCATCCCATCATTGGTCAGATCCCCCTCCCCAGGCCCGGCCGTGCGCATCGTTCGGAACTTGATCAGTTCGAATGGTTCGCCGTTGCGGCCGGGGCGCATTTGCCGGAAGAGTATCGGTCTACCCATGGTGGCGCGGATCAGCAGTGCGACGACCAAAAACAGCGGCGCGAACAGGATCAAGGCCGCTGCAGAACCGATCACGTCCATGATGCGCTTGATCGTCACAATCCGGCGGCCTCCAGAATGGCCCGGTTGACCGTACGAACGTCAAACTTCTCCTCGGCCAGCGTTCGCGAGCGCCGCCCCATCCGAGCACTTAGCGAGGGGTCAGCAATGAACCTTTGCATGGCGGCGCAAAGTGCATCCGCGTCGAACGGCGGCACCAAAAGGCCGTTTTCACCTTCGACCACTGTCTCACGGCAACCGGGGGAATCACACGTCACGATCGGCCGGCCCATCGCCATGGCTTCCAGAGCCGAGCGCGGAACGCCCTCCCGGTAACCCGACGGCAGGACGAACACGCTCGCCGCCGCCAACGCTGGCCGGACATCACTCAGCTTGCCGAGGAACTCGACGCCGCCTTCCGACATGCGCTTGACGTCGGCGGGGCGGATCGAGGTCGGCGAGCCATCGATCCACCCGGCTAAAGCGAAGCGCGCGTGAGGATGTCTGGCCTTCAACCGCTTCGCCGCCTCGGCATATTCGAAAACGCCTTTCTCCCGGATGAGGCGGGCGACCATCAGGAAGCTTGGCGTCGCGGGCAAGGGAAGCGGATGGAATGCGTCAATATCGACCCCGGAGCCATTCACCACGATGCTGGGCGTGCTCGGTCGGTAAGCTCCAACCCGCTCCAAATCGCAGCGATCGTCCTGGTTCTGGAAGATGACAACGGAGCTTTTCGCAAGCGCCCACCGGTATAGCAGGATTGCGCCGCCGCGGCTCAACTTGCGTTTGAGCGACTTCCCCTCGCCAAAGGCGTAGCCGAGACCCGTGATCAGCGGGAGAATGGTGGGCACGCCGGCGCGCGCTGCGGCGATCACCCCGAGGGTCGCGGGCTGGATTGTATAGGAAATCAGCGCAGAGGCGCGGATCTCGCGAAACATGCGCTCGAGGCTCCGAAGCGAAGAGGCCAAAGCGATCGGGTTCAGGGGATTCGAAGCCAGACTGACCTCCCGCGCCTCCGCCCCAAGTGCGCGCAGTGCGGCTGCGACGTCGCTGGTCATCCCGGGAGCCAGCGCGACAACCCGATGCCCGCGAGCGATCATCTCCGCGATCAACGGCCCACGAAAGTTGATAAGAGAAGGCGCATAGGAACCCAGAATCGCGACGCGTTCTCCCGTCCGAAGACCCATCACGCTGGCGCGGAAATGAGGGTTGGCCGCATTTTAGCGAGAAGCGCCCACATCGTCACAAACATCACGAGCAATGTTGGGAACGCCATCGTTCGCTGCCGAAGACCAAGGCCGACGTTATAATAAACCATCGCCAGCAGGAGGAGAACGATGGCGGAAAAAATCGCCGCGTAGCGGAAAAACAGCACGCGCTGAAAGGAATCCCTGAATAGTTTGAACTTGGCCACAAACGTAATCAACATCGTCGCAACCAGCAGGTTCTCGAACGATGCCAGCAAGCCGAGAGCGCTTCCGGCGTCGAGGAAGAATGGCCGTACCAGAAGGCTCACCAATCGAACCGGAAAGGACGCGTTGAGCACTGCCGAACCGGTATCGAACAGTTGCGCAGTCTGAGCCTGTGTCGCGAAAAAATCGCTCACCGACCCGGCGCTCGTGACATCGACCGAAAAGGTGGATCGTAATGTTCCGGCGACCGCTGCAAGTCCAAACACGACTGTTGCAATGAGAGCGACGCGCACTCGCATGCTGTTCCGCTTATCCAGGACGAGCGCAAATGCGAGGCTGCTTAGCCCGATCAAGGCGATGTGCGGGCGAAAGCACACCATCACGATGAACGCGAACGCCAGAATGGGCCATCGGCGCGTGATATTGATCGTTCCCCAGGCAGCCATCGCCGCCGCAAGCACCAGCGGGCCGTCCTTGCCGATCGGGCTGGTCCAGAAATGCAGGCTCGGCAGGAACAGGATCGCATAGGTCCAGAGCGGCTGATGGACGCCCAGATCCTCGTAAATCTCTTCAAACATCCGCATCATGAAGATCACCGCCCAGAACCCGGTTGCCTGGAATAGCAGGAAATAATCGAGGTAGGTTCCGCCGATAAGGTCTCTCAGATACTGAACGAAGTAGATCACGAATATGGTGCTGAAGCCGAACCCTCGGCCGTAAAATCCGTACTGGTCGTAGTAATAGAGCGGCGCGTCGGATGTATTAGTCTGCTGCCAGACGTAATAGAATATTGCAGTGGCGAGGTGGGCGAGCAACAACCCGCTGAACACCGCAAGCCGCAGGCCTCCATGCCTGCGCACGGCAAACGGGTATGCCAACATGCAGATCAGAATGCCCATGGCGCCAACGGCAGTCACTGTCTGTCTCTCACACCATCTCGCGTTGTGCAGGGGCCTCAAGGATGAACCCGCCGACTTCCCTCTTGCTCCAGACCTGCGATAGGCTGCCGTAAGATATATGCTGCAGAGGCACTCCGGACCCACGCACACTAATTGATCGATTCCGACGCAGCAAGGCAGGTGGGCCGAAGAACCCCTTGTGGTGCACTGCACTTGCCGAATTGATCGCGACACGGCGCCAGATGTCCATTGAACTCGCTCGGACGGCAGGCAATGGAGAAAGCCGATGACCTGCAAACCCGCCAAACCGCCAACGCCTTTGCGAACATATGCTTCGTGGCGCCTGCTCCATTGGGTGACTTTGGCTTCCGCGCTTGGTGGATGCGCAGCGGAAAAAACCAACGTCATCCATCAGGAGCGCTCACTTTACCGGAACATCTATGTCACTCAGGAAAAGGGTCAACGCTGCATGACCTTTCGGGTCCGCCTCACGGCCGGACCTCAGGGCTGCATCCAGTTGAAAGACCCCGCACTTCACTCGCTCGATTATTCGAAGCTGGAGATGGCAGGCCTCTACGTGGTTCCCGACCCGCAGCGCGTGCTTGTGATCGGGCTGGGCGTCGGCGTGATCCCGCGCACTGTTCAGGAATTATATCCCGACGCGCAGATGGACGTTGTCGAAATCGACCCCGCAGTCGTCAAGATCGCGCGCAATTATTTCGACTATGCGCCAGGCCGCAACGTCCGGGTTGTGGTCGACGACGGCCGCCATTTCGTCCGGGCTCAGCTGCGCAACCGCGCCAAATACGATCTGATCTTCCTTGATGCCTTCAACGGCGAATATATTCCCGAGCATATGGTGACCGCCGAGTTCCTGACCGAGGTGAAGGGCTTGCTGTCCGATCATGGAGCGGTCGCGGCCAATACCTGGTCGACCAGTAAATTGTTCGACAGCGAATCCGCCACTTACAACAAGGTCTTCGGTGGTTTCGCGAGCATCAACCGCGGCAACCGGATCATCCTGGCGACCGCCACCGGAGCTCCAGCGGTTGCGGTGATGACCGCCAATGCGTCCAAGCTCGAACCGAGGCTGCGGCGCTACGGGGTCACCGAGAAGGTTCTAGTCTCCATGCTCGACGGTTCGCCCAAATGGGACAGCGATGCTCCGATCCTCACGGATCAATATTCACCCGCCAATCTGTTGAATCAGTGAATGCACGTCCGATCGAACAGCCGGGTAAGAACTGTCATCCTCATCGTCGGCTGGGGCCTGGTCTCGGTCGGATTTGTGTTCGCCGCTGTGATCCTCGCCGCCGGGAAGCTGATCGGTGACAAGATCTGGGCTGCCCGAGGATATCCGCTCGATATCGGTCCCGAACTTTTCTTTTGGGGCAATCGCGGTCTGATCACCGC
>JBDSZD010000314.1:0-11775 GCA_039925325.1 Sphingomicrobium sp. | reverse complement strand
CTGGTGCCGGTCACGTCGGGGGAGCTCAACGGATTTGCGAACAACGCCTGCAGCGCAGCGCCGGTCATCCCCAGAACCGCACCGTAACCGGCCGCCAGCAGGGTGCGGGGGAGACGGATTTCCGTTGCAAGCAGGGTCGCAAGCTGGGGATCGGCCCGATGCAGCTCCACCAGCGGCGCTAGCGGCACGAACAGATGCATGGCCGCAATGATCAATAAGGGGAGGAGTAAAGCGAGCCTCATCCAGCCGCCTTCCGCAGTCGCTCTATCTCGAATATCATCAGCGGGCCCATGCAAGTCCACACGCGCCCGTCCGCCGACAGCCGCCGCGCCTTGGTCCGCCTGACGATCGGATGGTTGAGCCAGGCGGTTCCGCTCGACGCCGGGCCCTTGCGATAATTGCTTTCGATCAGCACCTCGGGTGGGTGCACGAGCAGCGTCTCCAGACTGGCGCGGCCGCCCGGAAGCGGTCGCTGCCGAAAGCCCGCAAGCCGCAGCCACTCGATGTCCGGCGAGCCTTCGGAAATGCTGCGCCCGCCGCCGCCGAGATAGATGGCCTCACGTGCGCGCGGCGGGTTGGTTCGCCGCAGCTCGGCAAGCCGTTTGAGCCAAAGCCGCGCTCGCTGCGGCTGGCCGAGCGCCGCCGCCACGGTGCGCAGATTGGTCGCGACGTCCTGGACCGAGGAGGGCGGCACGAGATCGACCGCCCTGATGCCCATGCGCCTGGCGATCAGACTGGTCGCCCGGCCTCCGCCGCCCATCGTCAGCAAGACCGTTGGCCGGGCCGCCAGAACCTGCTCGAAGCTGCCGTAATTGGCGTGGTGCGCGCGAGCACGCCGCCACAGCGGCGACTCCTCCGGCTGCTGCGACAGATAGCTGACGCTGGCGATCTCCTGCGGCTTGCCAAGCAGCAGGAGATATTCGTCGGTGCACAGGTTGATCGAGGCGATTCTAGCGGCGAGGAGCAAGGCGGATACCGACATAGGCGCTCCTCCCTTCGGTGCGATATCCGAACACGTCCTGCTGCTCGTCGTCGAAGGCATTGGCCATGCGCCCGAACAGTTCGATCCCGCTGTCCACCGCATAGCTCAGCCGCGCATCCGCGCGCCAGTAAGCGGGCAGGCGCACCCGATCATAGGGATAGCTGTCGCGGCGGTCGATATGATCGCCGGTGTAGGCGACCGAGGCTCCATAGCTGATGCGTCCGCGGCTACCGTCCGCGACCAAAGAACCGCTGTGCTTCGGGCGGCGCAGCTCGGTCGCCGGGTTGGAGTTTCCGTCACCCTCGGACGCTTTCAGATAGGCGTAATGGGCTGACAGCCGCAGCCATGCACCGGCTTCCCACCCCAGTTCCGCCTCTAGCCCGGAACGGCGGCTAGTTCCGCTGGCATTGATCGTGCTCGTAAAATCCGGAGTATCGACGATCTCGTCCTTGAGCCGCTGCCGGTAAAGGCTGACCGAAGCGCGCACCGCCTGCCGCCGATAGCGTGCTCCAACCTCGAACCCGCGCGAGCTTTCCGGACGCAGGCGCGGGTTGCCGACGAAGAAGCCGGGGAAGAATCCGTACAAATCGAAGAAGGTCGGCTGCGCAATGCCTTGGGCGTAGGAAGCGACAAGGGAAAGGCCGCCGCCAAGCTCGCCGAGCAACGATCCCCGCACGTTCGTGGCATCCTTGAACCGGGAAAAGCGGTCATGTCGGGCTACCACACCGGCAGAGACAGGTCCCGCGACGCCGCGCCATTCGACTGTCAGGGCCTGATGGGAGCGGTCCCGGTCCTGGTTCGAAAAACCGCCATAGATGACGTCGCGCGCCGTGAATTCCTCATTTTCGAGATCCGCCGCCGCGATCAGAATGTGCTGGATCGCGTTGGTGGAAAAGCGGTGCTCAAGCTGCGCCCCTAGCGTGCGGCGCTTGCCCGATGTGCGGTTGATCTCGTCGCCGGCGAACAGGTTGCGATTGGAGGAGGTCAGCATCGACCCAGACACCCGCGCGACCAGGGTTCCATTCTCTTCGCCAACGCGGCCCCAGAGACGTCCCGCACGCAGACGGTTATTGGTACTGTCGGGTGTGTCGGCACGCGCGAAGGTCACCGCACTATAGCCGTCGAAGTCGTTTCTGCCCGACAATGCGAAGCCGGAAGCGCCGAGTTCGACGAAGTCGGAAACCGACCATGCCGCCCGCAGGCGTCCGGAGAGGTTGCGATAGCCATCCCGGTCCCCGCTGCCGTCAAAACTGTCGATTCCGCGCGCTCGCTGCCAGCCGACGGCACCGGAAAGGCTAAGATCGCCGGTGCGGCCGGCGCCCTGGACAGCCGCCCGCCGAAACTGGAAGGAGCCTAGCTCGGCGAGCGCCTGCACCTTCTGGGTGGCATCGTCTGCTTCGGAGCCGACCGAAATTACGCCGCCGATGGCTTCCGAACCCCACAGCGCCGACTGCGGCCCACGCACGATTTCGATGCGTGAAAAGAGGTCTGCGTTGAGTAATTCGAACCGTGGCGTATTGGCCGCTGCGGGGTCGTTGACGCGGATACCGTCTACAAACAGCAAAGTGTGGTTCGCCTCAGCGCCGCGGATGCGGACTTCAGTGAGCGAGCCGGCGGGCCCCGATGTGGAAACCGCCACCGATGGGGACAGACGGAGCAGGTTGGTGACGAGTGGCTGGCCAAGACGCGCGATGCGCTCGGCATCCAGGATGGTGACGCTCGCGGCTGTCTTATCCTGAGCTTGAGGAGCACGCGACGCCGTGACGACGATGTCTTGAGTATCTACGTGAAGTGCTTGAATCATAACGGTTCCTTCTTCTGACGACCTATCGTCTCAGAGGGAACCGAGGCTCACGCCCGACCCACGCACCCGCAGCTGAACCCGGCCGGGGAAACGGACGACGGACCAAGGCAAGTGTCTGACTGGGATCCTCAATCAAGGAACCTCACAGTTGCGGGCACAGCGCCGGTTTTGAACCGGCTTCCTTCTTGGCCAGCGACCGTAACCGCCGGACCTCGATCCTGTCCGCGCACTGCGCAGCGCTGCGAACCTTGTCAAGCAGCGCCACTTTGGCTAGGGGCGCGGGGCACTTGGCTGCTGGTCGGAAACCAGCGGCATTTCCAAGGAATTTTGAAGATGAAGTCCGGTATCCACCCCGATTATCACATGATCAATGTCCAGATGACGGACGGCACCGCCTTCCAGACTCGCTCCACCTGGGGCAAGGAAGGCGACACGCTGCAGCTCGACATCGACCCCAGCGTTCACCCGGCCTGGACCGGCGGCAAGAGCAGCATGCTCGACAGCGGCGGTCAGGTCGCCCGCTTCAACAAGCGCTTTGGCGGGCTGACACTCGGCAAAAAGTGATGAGCACCGGTCGTCCTGGGGATGGCCGAGCGCATCACGGTGGCGAACATTGGCCGCCCGTGCTGGAGACCGAGCGCCTGATCCTGCGGCCGTTCGAGAAAAGCGACTTCGCTGCACATCTGACGATCATGGAGCGGCCCGAGGTGCACCGGCATCTGGGGCCGGTTCTGTCGCGCGAAGACTTGTGGCGGCGCAGCGTCGGCTCGGTCGGGATGTGGGCGGTGGTCGGCTTCGGCGGATGGATGGTGGTGACCAAGTCGGACGGGAGGCTGGTGGGGAACACCGGCTTCTTCGATGCCAGGCGCGCTCTGGAGCCAAATTTCGCGGGTGCGCCGGAAATGGGCTGGATTTTTGACACCTCTGTGCATGGCCAGGGGATTGCCCATGAAGCCTGTACGGCGGCACTCAGTTGGTCGGACGCCAATTCGAGCCAAAGCCCGGTCTGGGCAATTGCCGATCCGGATAATGAACGTTCGCTGCGGCTCGCCGCGAAGCTCGGATTCGAGCGGCTCGACGACAGCGCCTATCATGGCGAACCGATCGCCATAATGCGTCGCTTACCAGCCTCCGCCGCCACCCCCGCCGCCGCCGCCACCTGACGATCCGCCGCCGCCGGAACCGCTGCTCGATCCGGGCGCGGTGGAGGCGGAGCTGACCGTGCTCGCGAGCGAGGAGCCGACGGTGGCGACGAACCCGCCGGTGTCGTTCCACGGGCTGCTTTGACCGGAATACCAGGCAAAGCCCTGTTGTCCTTGCGTTGCAGCGGCGGCGAGCACTCCGCTGAAGCGATCCGCCCAGCGATTCTCCACCCCCAGCGCGATCGCGTAGGGCAAATAAAGTTCGAACAATTCGGGCGTGTCTTCAATCGGTGTCATTCGGTCGAGGCGTTCGCCCTCCGCAATCGACAGATATTGGCGGAAGCCGGCGATGCGGTCGAGCACGGCGCGGCCTTCCCGCGTCGGTGCAGCCATCCAGAAAAAGCCCGAAATCACCAATGGAATCGCGGCCGCCGGGATTAGTGTCGGCAACAGCCAGCCTATTTCCAGGGATTGGACGAGGACGGGCAGGCCGGTGCCCAGCGCCAAAGCTCCGAACAGGAACATCAAGATTACGAACAGGCATTTACCGACTGCGCCTGCATGTTGGATGAGCACCGCGAGTGCCGCCGTCGTGGCCACCGCCCCGAGCGCCACCCCGATCGGAAGCAAATCTGCGCCGTCGCTGGCGGCAAGGACGGCCGCTGCAGTCAGCCAGATGGCCCCTAGCCAAAGAAGGCCCCCGGCAACCGCCCAACCCCAATGGCGATTGAACAATTTACCGTCGAAGCGGGCCTGGAACGCCTTGCTCAGTGCCAGCTTCGCGGCTGCGAAATATGCGTGATTCTCCTGCTCCATCATGATCAACTCGCCACTCTGGATCAGCTTGGCCAAGGCGTCCTGCTCTGCTGCCGGAAGCGGGACCTTGCCTTGAACTAGTTCGATGCGGGTCTTGCCCCGCGACAGCCATCCGCCATCCTCCTCGACCATTCGGATGTGGCCCTTCACGCCCATATCCACGAGCGCGGCGGCGAACGCCCGATTGTCCAGGCTCATTTTAGTTACATAGCGCATGGCGGCCGGCGACAGCTCGTCCGGGGGAGAAAAGAGCGGCACGATGGTGCCCGGGCGCGGATCGCGGCCCGCCTTCTTCCACGCGATGAAATAAAAGATGCAGATCGCCAGCAGTCCGAGCGCTCCAATGATCGGAGGGCCGTTGTCCGCCAGCCACCAGCGCGCGCGCATGCTGCCGTCGGCTTCGGCAACAACGCCTTTCGGCCAGGCAATGGCAATAGTCAGGCCCTCATAAGCACTCAGCGGGCGCGTCGTTCGCCAGGTGATGGCACCCGGAGCCTCGGCAACGATCGCGGCATCCGAGGCTGTCGAACCTTGCGCGCCGGTGTAGGCCGAGCGCCGACCCAGACGTACATCTCTCGGCAGCCGGATCCTTGCCTCGGCGACATCGATCGGGAACATCCATCCCGTGCCGGTCGCGTTCCAATAGAGCTCGTCGAAATCGTCGAAGCGTCCGATCTGGCGCGTCGTGCGGTAGCGGATGACGAAGCGATGCTCGCCGTGATCGAGCAACCGTTCGGCATTGCCGATGCGAATGCGGATGCCGTTCCTGAGCGGCTCGGTCCGGGCTTCCTCCGATTGGCCGTCGCGCATCACGCCGAGCAGGGTGAATCCGACCCGCATGCGGAGACCGTTCTTGGCGCGATAGCGGGTTGGGAAATCGCGAAATATCCCGCGGCGGATGTTCACGCCTTCCGACACGACATCGATCGTCTCGGTCACGTCGAGCGTTGCGTCTGGCTTGACCTCGACATTACTGACGAAGCGCGTGATCCGCTCCTGCGCGCGGGCCGGAGCGGTGGCGACCAGCAGCGTCAGAAGAACCGCAAAAGCGGTCCCACGCCATCGCATGGTCAGGCTGCCGACCGGCCGAACGACACTTTGGGCGCGCTCTGAATGCTCTCGTCCGGGTCCGTATAGAAGGGCTCTTCCTGAAACCCCATCGGTCGGGCGATGAGGACGGGCGGGAAGCTCTGGACCGAGGAATTCAGGTCGCGAACCGTCGCATTATAGTAACGGCGAGCGCCCTGAAGCTCGCCTTCGATGGTCGATAGCTGACCTTGCAGATCGAGAAAGTTTTCGTTGGCCTTGAGGTCCGGATAGGCCTCGGCAACCACCATGAGCTTGCCAATCAAGCCGGTCATCTGCGCGTCCGCTGCGGCGGTGGCTTCCACGGTCCCTGTCTTGGTTGCTGCAGCCCGCTGGGCTGTGACTTCCTCGAACACCTCGCGCTCGTGCGTCGCATAGCCCTGGACGGTCTGCACGAGATTGGGAATCAGGTCGGCGCGGCGGCGCAGCTGGACGGTGATCCCGCTAAATGCTTCCTTCACCAGTGCGCGCAAGCGCACCAGGCGATTATAGATTGCGATTGCGTAGACGAGCAGCAGGACGACGCCCGCGATTAGGATCCAACCAACCATGCCCATTATTCCCCCTGAAGCCCCGCAGGCAGGCATAATGGCAGGGGATGCGAACCGCTAGTAGCGATCAGAAGGCCGGAATACCTGTGATTGCGCGACCCATGATCAGCGCATGGACGTCGTGCGTGCCTTCATAAGTATTGACGGTTTCGAGGTTCGCTGCGTGGCGCATGACGTGGAATTCGGCGCTGATGCCGTTGCCGCCATGCATGTCGCGAGCGATGCGAGCGATGTCGAGCGCCTTGCCGGCGTTGTTGCGCTTGATCAGGCTGATGGTCTCCGGGATCAACTGACCTTTGTCGAGCCGCCGACCGACGCGCAGCGCCGCCTGAAGCCCCAGCGCGATTTCTGTCGCCATGTTCGCGAGCTTGAGCTGGACGAGTTGGGTGGCGGCGAGGGGACGACCGAACTGCTTGCGGTCTAGCGTGTATTGCCGCGCGGCGGAGAAGCATGCTTCGGCGGCGCCCATGACGCCCCAGCCGATGCCGTAACGCGCTCGGTTCAGACAGCCGAACGGACCTTTCAAACCCTCGACATTTGGCAAAAGCGCGTCTTCGGCGACCTCCACCCCATCCATGACGATCTCGCCGGTAATCGACGCTCGCAGCGACAATTTCTCCTTGATCGCCGGAGCGGACAGTCCGGGCGCGCCCTTTTCAAGCAAGAAACCCCGGATCTTTCCTTCGTGCGCGTCCGACTTCGCCCACACGACGAACAAATCGGCGATGGGCGAATTGGTGATCCATATCTTGGTGCCCGTCAGGCGATAGCCGTCCGCCGTCTTTTCGGCCCGTGTCCGCATTGCGCCGGGGTCGGAGCCGGCGTCGGGTTCGGTCAGGCCGAAACAACCTGCGATATCGCCGCGGGCGAGCCCGGGCAGAAATTTCTGCTTCTGATCTTCGGATCCGTAGGCGGAGATCGGGTACATGACGAGGCTCGACTGGACCGACATGGCCGAGCGATAGCCACTGTCGACGCGCTCGACCGCGCGGGCGATCAACCCGTAACTGACATAGCCAAGCCCGGCACCGCCATAGTCTTCCGCGACCGTTGCTCCGAGCAGCCCGAGCTCCCCCATTTCGCTCAGGATCGCGCGGTCGAAATCTTCCTCGAGATAGGCTTTGGTCACCCTCGGGAGGAGTTTTGTTTGCGCATATCCCTCGGCGGTATCGCGAACGAGCCGTTCTTCGTCGGTCAATTGCTGATCCAGACCGAACGGATCGGCCCAGTCGAAAGGAAGAATGGCAGGCTCGCCCACAGGCACCTCAATGGGATGAAGGAAAGGTCGTCAATAGCAACCCCCGTCGGCGCGCACCACCCGACCGTGGGTTTCGGGATCACCAAAAGCGACCCCTTCCGATAAGCCGCGGCAATCTTTAAGGACGAACCAGCGCAAAGCCATAAACGCTTCGACTTTTGAAGGTCCGGCACAATGGCGGACGAATGACCGAAAGGCCCAATTTACGTGTTCGCACAGATACGGAAGTCGCCCGCGGTCATCCAGTCGGCACTCAAAGCCTGCCGACGGCATTTCTTTTATGCCTTCCTTTTCAGCGCGCTATTGAACCTGCTGTTCATCGCGCCAATGCTGTACATGCTGCAGGTTTATGATCGGGTGCTTCCGACCGCGGGCCGCCCGACCCTGTTTTACCTTACCCTCGTTCTGCTATTCGCCCTCGCCACGCTGGCGATCCTCGACAGCGTCCGCTCGCGGCTTCTGGCCCGCGCCAGCGTCCGGCTCGACCGCGTGCTCGCCGGCGCGATCATTGAGGCGACCCTAAGCCGGCCCGAGTTGAGTTCGCAGCGCCTCTCCAAACAAGCGCTGCGGGAGTTCGACGTTCTTCGGCAGGTGCTGACCGGACCCGCGATCGTCGGCGTGTTCGATGCGCCTTGGGTTCCTATCTACATTCTGATCGCCTGGTTGATTCACCCTTGGATCGGCGCACTGGCGTTGGTCGGTGCGGGAATCAGCCTGTTCCTGGCGTGGCGTAATGAACGGACAACCAGCGCCCCCTTGCAGCGCGCCAACGAAGCGGCAGGACGCGCCTATGCAGGTTATGAATCCACTCTCTCGTCTGCCGAGACTGTGCGGGCGCTTGGGTTACGCGAAGCGATGGTGGTCGGGCATCTCGATGATCGTGCGAACATGCTCAGCTTGCAAACCGAGGCGAGTCTGGCGGCGAGCAGGCTGGCCGCGATTTCCAAATTCGTTCGCCTGGCGCTGCAATCGCTGGGGCTGGGTCTGGGTGCGCTGCTCGCGATCGACGCCAAGATCAGCCCGGGCGCGGTGTTCGCGTCTAGCTTCATCATCGGGCGCGCACTGGCGCCGATCGATCAGCTCGTGGGCAGCTGGCGCCCAATCGTGCAAGCCCGCGGCGCCTTCGCTACCTTGAAGGAGCTGTTCGGCGAGACACCGCCCGACATCGCCCTCACGCGATTGCCGCGGCCCGAGGGCCGATTGCAGGTCGAGGCACTGACCATCGCCGATATCAATCGCCGCGTTCTTCTCGGCAACGTCAGCTTCGAAGTCGCCGCCGGGGAAACCGTCGCGGTGATCGGACCCAGCGGCGCGGGCAAGTCGACGCTGGTTCGCGCCCTCGCCGGTGCGGTTGTGCCCTCAGCCGGAGTGATCCGCTTCGACGGTGCAGACCAACGCAACTGGAATTCCGAGCGTCTGGCCGAACATATCGGCTATCTGCCGCAGGAACCGTCTCTGTTCGCCGGAACGGTCAAGGAAAATATCGCCCGCTTCGCCGACCGCCTTGGTGCGAATGCCGCGGACTTGGACGATGCCGCCATCGCCGCCGCCAAACTCGCCGGAGCGCACGACCTGATCCTTCAATTGCCGGGGGGCTATGATTATCAGCTTGGGTTCGGTGGCCGTGGATTGTCGGCGGGTCAGGCGCAGCGCGTCGCGCTGGCACGGGCGTTATTTCGAGATCCGCAATATCTGATCCTCGACGAGCCGAATTCTAATCTCGACGCCGAAGGGGATCAGCAATTGGTCCAGACGCTTGGAGAATTGAAGGCCCGCGGGCTGACCATCATGGTCGTCGCGCATCGGCTCAGCGTCCTTCCGATCGTCGACAAATTGCTGGTGATCCGGGACGGGCGCCTGGTTATGTATGGTCCGCGCGATCAGATCCTTCAGCAGATCGCGCCCAAGCCGCCTGCGCGAGTCGTCGCCGATGTGAAGGCCCAATCATGAGCACCAACGCACTCGATCTTACCGCGACCGCCGATCCCCCTATCGTTTTAGGGGATGGACAAGCGGACAATCCCAATCGCGAAATCCGCTTCGGGTTGATCTTTGCGGCGCTGTTTTTCTTATTGTTCCTCGGGTGGGCGGCGTTTGCTCGGCTTGACGCTGCAGCGCACGCCGCAGGTCGGCTTGTCGTGTCAGGCCAGCGCCAGACCGTCCAGCATCGCGAAGGCGGCGTAATCGCGGAAATTCTGGTCAAGGAGGGTTCGGCCGTACAGCGCGGCCAGGTCCTGATTCGCCTCACTGGAGCCGATGTTCGCGCACAGGAACGCGCGCTTACCGGACAGGCAATCGGCCTGCTGGCGCAGCGGGCGCGTCTCTACGCCGAGCAGGGCGGGCGCGGGTCGATAACCGCGCCGCCCGAATTCGCTGACCTGACCCCGGAAGACCGGCCGGCGGCGATGGATGCGTTGCGGATTCAGCAGGGCCAGTTGCGGACTCGGGCAGCTGTGCTCAACGCCCAGCGGGGTGCTTTGGGCGAGCGCTCCAATCAGGCCAACAGCCAAGGCCAAGGTTATTCCCGCCAGATCACCTCACTCGACGAGCAGCTTCGGCTGATCGAAGAGGAGCTATCCGGCATGCGCGAGGCAGCCGCCAAGGGTTTCGTATCGCAAAACCGGATTCGGGCATTGGAACGGGCGAAGGCGGACCTGCAAGGCCAGCGCGGCCAATATACGGCCACGATCGCCCAGACTCAGGGCCAGGCCAGCGAAAGCCGGCTCCAGGCGCTGGAAGCGCGAAGCTCCTATTTCGAACGCGTCGCCACCGAACTGCGCGAAGTCGAGGCAAGCCTCAGCGATGTCCTCCCGAAATTGTCGGCCGCGCGGGACCAGCTTGCCCGTACCGAGATCCGTTCCCCGGCGAGCGGGACTGTCGTCGGGCTTTCCGTCTTCACTCCCGGAGGGGTGATCGAGCCGGGCGCCAAAGTGATGGATGTCGTGCCGGATCAACTCCCCTTGCGGATCGAGGCGCGTATTTCGTCGGCCGACGGTGACGATGTTCGCGCCGGCCAGACTGCATTCGTGCGGTTCGACACGCTGCATGAGCGCTCCTTGCCGGCGCTCGAGGGCAAGGTGACACGCTTGTCGGCCGACGCTTTCTCCGACGAGCGCACCGGCGAATCCTTTTACACCGCCGAAATCGACGTTCCGCTGTCGGAGCTGAAAAAGGTAGAGGAGCTACGCGGGAGCGATGCGCTCCGCGCCGGCATCCCGGTGTCGGTGACCGTCCCGGTGCGCAAACGAACCGCGCTGCAATATGCGATCGAACCGCTCACCTCCTCGATCCGCCGGTCGTTCAACGAAAATTGATGTGGCGGATGGGACGGTGCCGAGCACGGACTATGCGCGCAGGCTCTCGAATAACCTGACGGGCTGTTGAGAGTTCGCCCTCACGACTTGTCCCAAGTTCCTTGCAAACGTCGCCAAAGCGACATTACAGACCTTATGTGCAGGAATCGGAATTACTTATCCTCTTGGCGGAGGACGACGCCCTCATCGCGCTTAACCTACAAGATGCGCTGGAGGAGGCCGGTTTCGCCGTGCATCACGTGGCGGTGGGCGAGGAGGCGCTCATTGCGTTAGATGAACGCCACACGAACTTCTGCGGAGTGGTCACAGACATTAGGTTCGGTGGCGATGTAAGTGGCTGGGCTATCGGACGGAAAGCCCGTGAGCATGTTCCGCACCTTCCCGTTGTCTATATGTCTGGCGACAGCGCGCATGAGCACACGGTCGAAGGTGTGCCGGAAAGCGTGATGCTGCAAAAACCCTTCGCTTCCGCGCAGCTTGTCACCGCTATCTCGACACTTTTAAATGCGGTGCCGCCGCCGCAGGCTTGATGCTTCGTCGACGCCTTGGCGGAAGAGGTGGGATTCGAACCCACGGACAGCTTACACCGTCGCTGGTTTTCAAGACCAGTGCCTTAAACCACTCGGCCACTCTTCCGGGATGTGCGGATTAGCGAAGTCGAGCGCGAAATAAAGCCTTCGGCGGGTTTTCAAGATCACCCGGCTTTGGAGCCTGCCCCCGGCAGCCTCGTCGCCGGGCGCTTAAACCACTCGGCCACTCTTCCCGGACGCCCCGGAGAGCGAAGATCAAACGGAAATAAAGCCTCCGCGACGGAACGTGCAA
>JBDSZD010000313.1:0-6856 GCA_039925325.1 Sphingomicrobium sp. | reverse complement strand
TCGACGGCGAGGGCGAGCAAAGCGCAAAATCTGCCGCCCACAGGGTCCTGGAGAGCGGTCGAGCGGAAACCCGCATGCAGGCCGCGATCCTGCGCGGCGAACGCAGGATGTTGCGTGTCACGAATGTCCCGCTGCCAACCGGTGCCGTGGCCGGCTTTGCGACGGACGTGCAGGATCTGGAAGATGCCCGCTTGGATCTGACCCGCCATATCCAGTCGCAGCGCGATCTCGCGGATCGGATGACCGCGGGCGCAGTCCAGTTCGATGGTGACGGTTCGCTGAGCTTTTTCAACCATCCGTTCGCTGTCATGGCCCAGCTCGATCCAGAATGGCTGGGTGAGCAACCGGAGTTCGACCGCGTCCTGGAGCGCATGCGCGACAATAACCGGCTGCCGGAGGTGCGCGACTTTCCAGCCTGGAAGGAGGAGCGCCGTGGTTGGTTCAGCAGTCCCGAGGAGGTCATCGAGGAGGATTGGATCCTCGCCAATGGGGATCACCTTCGGGTTGTCGCCCAGCCGCTTCCGGACGGAGGCCTAAGGATTTTCCTCGAAGATCGTACCGAACAGGTTCGCCTTGCCTCTGCCCGGGACACCTTGCTCCGCGTGCGCGCCGCGACGTTCGACAATCTTTTCGAGGCCATCAGCGTGTTTGCCAGCGACGGGCGACTGTACCTTTGGAACAAGCGCTTCTGCGATGTGTGGGAACTGGATGAGACCTGGCTCGGCGAGCACCCCCGGGTCGACGAACTGGTCCCGGCGATGGCGCGCAAGCTCGTCAATCCGACCGCTGCGGCCCAAGTGCGCGAAGTCGTCAGGCAGACGACCAACGAGCGCAAGTCATCGAGTGGTCGCCTGTCGGTCACCGATGGTCGTCATTTTCAATTCGCTGCCGTTCCTCTGCCCGACGGAAACGCGCTCTTGACCATGGTCGATGTCACCGATTCTAGCCGCATTGAAGCCGCACTCCGGGAGCGAGCGACCGCGCTTGAGCAAGCTGATCGGATAAAGACCGACTTCGTCGCTAATATGAGCTATGAACTGCGCACTCCACTGACCTCGATCGGCGGGTTCGCCGAGATGCTTGGGGGTGGATACGCCGGCGACCTTTCGGACCGCGCCGAAGATTATGTAAAAGCGATTCTTGAATCGGTTGCCCGGCTTGCTCGGTTGGTCGACGACGTGCTCGACCTGACCACGGGCGATGCCGTCGGCATCACCCTGGACCGCGAGCGGGTTGACGTCGGGGGCCTGTGCCGCTCCGCGCTCGAATCGGCGAACCTGCGCGCGGCGGAAAAGTCGCAGAAATTGACAAGTTCGATTGCCCCCACGACCGGCTATGTCGTGGGTGACGCACGCCGCCTGAGAGAATCGATCGAACATGTCCTGTACAACGCGGTCGCTTACACGGACCGTAAGGGCCGGATCGCGCTGGAGGCCGACGGCGACGAAGTCAGTGTGCGCGTAACGATCAGCGACAACGGCCTCGGGATTGACCCGGCCGACGTGCCGATGGTGTTCGATCGATTTCATCGGGTGGCGGAGGCGGGTGTTCGGGGCGAAGCCGCGCTCGGGCTGGGGCTTCCGCTCACACGTCAGTTCATCGAAGCCCACGGTGGCATTGTCGAACTCCAGTCAGAATTGGGCAAGGGCACGATCGTCACGCTGACCATCCCGCGAAAATCGCCATGATCCTTGCCGACGAGGCGGCGACCAGCATGCTGGGAGCGCGGATTGCAAAGATCGCACGCGCGGGAGACGTCATCACGCTGTCCGGCGACCTTGGCGCTGGCAAAACGATGCTCGCGCGCGGCTTTCTGGAAGCTGCCGGACATGAGGGCGACGTACCGAGTCCGACCTTCGCCATCGTCCAGCCGTATGAGTTGCTGGACCCGGCGGTATGGCACGTCGATCTGTATCGGATCGAACAGCCATCGGAGCTCCGCGAGCTCGGCCTTGACAGTGCTCAGGATGCTGTCCTGCTGGTGGAGTGGCCTGAGCGGGCGGGCGCGGGAGCATGGCCCGACGCGCTCTCGCTTCGGCTCGATTTCGCGCCCGACGATGCGCGCCGCTTGACAGCCAACGTGCCCCCGGCATGGGAGGGACGATGGCCTCCCCCATGATTCCTCCTGCGCATGCCCCGGCATTCCTGCAGGCCAACGGTTGGGGTGGTGCACGGATTGAACCGCTGGCCGGCGACGCCAGCTTCCGCCGCTATTTCCGAGTGCTTTCGGACAAAGGCCAAGCGGTGTTGATGGACGCGCCGCCGCCGCATGAAGATCCGCGCCCGTTCGTGGCCGTTGCGCAATGGCTTTCGGCGGTTGGCCTCAACGCTCCCGAAATCCTTGCGCAGGACTTGGAGCGGGGATTGCTTCTGCTCGGCGATTTCGGCGACGAGCGATTGCGCGAAACGCTCGATCTCGATTCAAGTCGCGAGCATGATTTGTACGCACTGGCGACCGACGTGCTGGTCCATCTGCACGGGCATCCGCCGATGCCTGGGCTGCCGGTGCATGGACTTCGGCAATGGCTCGACGAAGTCATGCTGTTTCCGGACTGGTATTGCGCGGCGCTTCAGATCGACATCGATGTTCCGGGCTATCGGCAAGCATGGAATGATGTGCTCGCACCGGTTGCCAAGGACGGACTAGGGCCGGTCACCGTGCTCCGCGACTATCATGCGGAAAACGTTATGCTCGTCGAGGGCAGGCAGGGGGTGGGGAAGTTCGGCTTGCTTGATTTCCAGGACGCATTGGCCGGCCACCCCGCCTACGACCTTGCATCGGTATTGGAAGATGCCCGGCGTGACGTCCCGCCGAGTATCGAGCGCGCAATGATCGATCGCTACAAAGGTGCGATGGGCGAAGACGCTGTGTTCGAGCGGGCCTATTGGGCGCTCGCCGCGCAACGCAACACGCGCATCTTGGGTGTCTTCACCCGGCTTTGGAAGCGCGACAACAAGCCGCATTATTGCGCGTTTCAACCGCGTATGTGGGGCTTGCTGGAGCGCGATCTTGAACTTGCCGAACTGGCTCCAGTCCGCGCCTGGTTCGACCGCAATATCCCGGTGGAACTGCGGGCCGCAGCCTGGGCGCGGTTCCTATGACACGTCCACAACGCAACCTGCGCCTGCGCGCCGAAGTCAGCGCCGAGGTTCCGCGAACCGCGATGGTCATGGCCGCGGGACTTGGGACAAGGATGCGGCCACTGACTGCGACTCGGCCCAAGCCGCTGATCGAAGTCGCAGGCAAGCCATTGCTTGATCACGTTCTCGACCGGCTCCGCGCCGCCGGTGTCCGCCGGGTAGTGGTGAACGTCCATTACCTTCCCGACCTACTCGAAGCGCACCTTGCAAGGTCCGGCCACGGGCTGGACGTGCAAATCTCGGACGAACGGGAGCAATTGCTGGAAACCGGCGGCGGTTTATTACGTGCCGAGCCACTGATCGATTGCGATCCCTTCTTCGCTATCAACAGCGACAATCTATGGATTGATGGGCCCGCGGATACGCTCAAGTTGCTGGCGTCGCACTGGGACGACGATCAGATGGATGCGTTGCTGCTGCTCGTGCCGCTGGCGCGTGCATCCAATCATCGCGGAATCGGCGATTTTCACATGGATCGCTTCGGCCGCATCCGGCGGCGTGAACGGTCGCATGTCGCGCCGTTCGTCTACACCGGCGTGCAGATGCTTTCGAAGCGCTTGCTCCGCGACGGGCCCGCCGGCCCCTTCTCGACCAACGTCCTGTGGGACCGAGCCATTGACCAAGGCCGCTGCTTCGGCGCGGTCCACCAGGGCTTGTGGTTCGACGTCGGAACCCCCGAAGCGATCGGCGAGACCGAACTCGCCCTTCAGAATGTCTGACGCGGCGGCCGCGGCAAGGCCCGCGCAGCCAAATGTTTTCACCATCCCTGCCCATCGATCGTTCGCGGACGCGCTTGCCGCGGGTTTGCTGACGCGCGCAGGCCGCGATCCGCTAGCGCTCGCCGCCGGACGAATCCTCCTTCCCAACAATCGCGCCGTGCGCACGGTCACCGAAGCGTTTGTGCGGTTGAGCGGGAACGGGCTCATACTGCCCCGCCTCATTCCGATCGGAGACGCGGAGCTCGATGAGCGTATCGGCGGCGCGCTCGACCCATTGGACGCCGCCGACGCGATCCCCGAGGCGGTGGATCCACTAGCGCGATTGCTTTCGTTGGCCCAATTGATCCGTGGCCCGGGCGAAAGCAGCGCCGAGGCGCTCCGCCTCGCCAGCGACCTCGCCCGGACCCTTGACGCTTTGCTGATCGAAGAGGTGGACCCCCGCCGTCTCATCGAAGCCAGCGCAGATGCGCCAGATCTGGCGGTCCATTGGCAAGTGTCACTCGACCGGCTGCGCGCGATCCTCGATCTATGGCCGAAACAACTCCAGGACCTCGGGAAGATCGATCTCGTCGAGCGCCGCAATCGCCTGCTGCGTGGACTTTCCGGGCGATGGGAAACGCGCCCGCCGGCCGGTTTCACGATCGCCGCCGGGATAACGACTTTTGCGCCTGCGATCGTTGCACTGCTCCATCGCATTGCGCGCATGACGGACGGGATGGTCGTGCTTCCCGCACTCAACCTCTCCAACGTGTTGCCGGACGATGAGTGGGACGCGCTCGGTCCCGACGACAACAGCCGCGGCGAGGAAACCCATCCGCAATATCATTTGAAGATCCTCCTCGACCGTCTTGGAATTGCACGGGGCGAAGTGCGCCTGTGGCCGTCGGCGGGGCGCGCGTCCTCGCCCGCAATTCGTGGCCGTGTCGTCGCGCATGCAATGACGGCCGCGGACTTCAGCGACAAATGGACAGACCTGAAACCGGCGGATCGCCGATTATCGGGAATTCGCGTTGCCGAACTGACCGATCCAGCCGCTGAATCGCAGGCGATTGCGCTGGTTTTGAGAGAGGCGCTGGAGACCCCGGGCCGAACCGCGGCGCTGGTAACACCCGATCGAATGCTGGCGACGCGCGTGTCGGCGCTGCTGGCGCGCTGGGGGATCGAGGCGGACGACAGCGCGGGCCGCGCCTTGTCGCAATCGCCGACCGGAACGCTGCTGCTTGGGATCGTGGCGCTTGCTGCGGAAGACATGGCTCCCGTACCGCTGCTTGCGCTGCTGAAGCACCCGCTGGTGGGGGGGCAAGGCGAGGAGCGGCTTCGCTGGCTTGACTCGGCCCGGCTGCTCGACCTCGCCTTGCGCGGACCGCGTCCGGCGGCCGGGATTGACGGGATCGACCGGCATATCGCGGAGAAGGAAGAGGAGAAGGCCTGCCGTGGCTGCCTGGCGGCGTGGGAGCGCGTTCGATCTCATCTTGTTGAAATCAGCGGCTGGTTCGATCGACCGCTGTCGCTTGCGGCCCTGGTGGAGCGCTTCGCAGTGGCGGCGCAGAACCTCGCCGGGGATCCGGTCTGGCAAGGCGCGGCCGGTCGGCAGGCGGCGGAGTTGATCGCCGACCTCGGCGGCCTGCCCGAAGCGCACAGCATGATGCTGACCGCAGCGGACGCCGTGCCGATGCTCCGATTATTGCTCGACCAACAGCGCGTGCGTCCACCCTATGGCGGCCATCCGCGGATCGCGATCCTGGGATTGCTTGAAGCGCGACTGCAGCAGGCGGATCTGATGATCCTCGGGGGAATGAACGAGGGTGTGTGGCCCGCACAGCCGACCCCCGACCCGTGGCTCGCCCCAAAGATCCGCGCCAATCTCGGCCTTCCGGGGCTGGACTTTCGCACCGGGCTAGCGGCCCATGATTTCGCGAGTGCCCTCGGCGCGCCGAACGTGCTCATCACGCGCGCCAGGCGGGACAGCAAGGCGCCGACGGTCGCCTCGCGTTTCTGGCTGCGGTTGCAGGCGATGACCGGCGGCCTGGTCCACGACACGCGGCTGGAGCGGCTGGTGCGCGAGCTGGACGACATGGGACCGCCGACGCCGGTAGATCGACCGGCACCCACTCCGCCCACGGTCGAACGGCCAAAGCGGATCTCGGTCACCGCGGTCGACCGGCTCAAGGCAGACCCGTTCGCCTTTTACGCGCAGGCGATGCTCAGGCTTCGGAGAATCGATCCGGTCGACGCCGATCATAGCGCCGCGTGGAAGGGCACTGCGGTGCACAAGGTGCTCGAGCAATGGCTCAACGAGGACGATTGCACGCCTGGCAAGTTGGAGGTGAGGGCGGAAGCCCTGCTTCGAGACGCAACCATCCACCCGATGTTGCGCGCGCTGTGGCAACCGCGGCTGATGGAGGCGATCCGCTGGATTGCCGACCTTGAATCTTCCAACCGCGAGCAGGGACGACGGCCGCTGAAGGCCGAGATCAGGGGCGCCATCGAGATCGGTGGGGTGAAGGTCGAGGGCATGGCGGACCGCATCGACCTGCTCGCCGACGGCACGTTCGCGATTGTCGATTACAAGACCGGGCAGCCGCCCAGACAAGCGGCGGTCAACGCCGGCTTCGCGTTGCAATTGGGACTGCTTGGCCTGATTGCCGAGGGCGGCGGGTTCGACGGAGTGAGGGGCACACCGTCGGCGCACGAATATTGGTCGCTGACTAAAGATCGCGACAAGTTCGGCAAGAAAATGTGCCCCGATGCCAAAATGGGCGCCGCAGAGTTCCTGGAGCATTCCCGGCGCAATTTTATCGCGGCCTCTGCCAAGTGGTTGACCGGCAATGAGCCGTTCACGGCCAAGCTCAACCCGGCCTATGCCCCATATGGCGATTACGATCAGCTGATGCGGCTGGAAGAATGGTACGGTCGCCGATGAGCCTATTTCTTGCGGCCGGGCTTGACCTTGGAGGCATAGAGCAATGCCGCGACGATCGCCGCCGAACCGATTC